>CAJXUU010000115.1 GCA_913061325.1 uncultured Saprospirales bacterium
GGTGTTTTCTTCGAAACGGGTGTTTTCTTCGAAAGCCATCCCTATTACCATCCCTCTTACCATCACTCACCTGAAACCTAAAGGTGATTTTATTCCGTCCTGACGTTAACAGTCATGACGGAATAAACCGCTGTTGCGCTCAAATTCACGCTTATTCTGCCTTTCAAATTATGTTACTTTCTAAATATTAGGATAGAATACAAAGATTGTAATCATTTATTTTTTTTATCAAACGGCAGACGCGATTCCTCTGGCTCCTTTTGCTTGTTTTCTGCGAAAGCCGATCAATAGCACTCACTTTTAGCTTCCAATTTTAAAAACGGCCAGATCAAAATAATGCTTATTGTTTCTTTTTGTGCAATATGTTTTACACACCTACTTAATCCAACATCAAAATCAAACGTAGCGTAATCCAAATAACTTTCATTTATCCGATCTTCAAAATCAGTAAAGTATCCTGTATAGCGAGGCGTAGTAGAAAAGTATAATTGTTTTTGAATAGGGAAACTCATTGTAAATCACTTGTGCATCAGGCAAAGGGTTTGCATCTTCATCTATATTGGTTCCAAATAATGAAATCTTATAGCTCTCTGGATCTGCTGGTATTATGATGTCAAGATCTTTTTGACAAGAATTTAATATAAGCAGCGTAAAGAATAAATAGATGTAAGATGAAGTGAAGCGCTTTTTCATAAGTCAATTTTGTTTTATACTACATTGACTGAAATGATAAGAAGAAACGTTGCCCGAGCTAAAAGAAAGATAGATTAATCTTGAATTTAAATTCATATTGTTAGTAGAAAAGATATCCATTTTTTTGTACTATTTTACGGATGTTTCACAATATTAAGACGCTTTGAAATCAATAAAAAGAAAAATGAATTATGGAAAAAGAAATTAAAAAAGAATACACAAACGACGAGCTTACAATAGTATGGAAACCAAAAACTTGTATTCATGCAGCTGAATGTGTGAAAGCATTACCACTGGTGTATCTTCCAAATGAAAAACCTTGGATACAAATTGAAAATGCTACCACTGAAGAACTGAAAGCACAAATTAGAAAATGTCCCTCTGGTGCTTTGAGTTTCTATATGAATGGTGAAGAAAACATGGAAGAAGAAACATTAGAAACTAAAGTAGAAGTTCTAAAAAATGGACCACTTCTAGTTTATGGAACTTTAAGAATTAAAGGCAAGGATGGATCAGAAGAAGTGAAAAATAAGACTACAGCTTTTTGCCGATGTGGTGCTTCAAATAATAAACCGTATTGTAATGGGGCTCATATAGAAGCAAATTTCGAAGATTCTTAGGGGTGAAATGAATTAAAAAATTTATAAAAAAGTAAAGCGGTTTGAGGGAGTTCACAAACCGATTTGCTTTTTTATTTCAGTACATTAAATATTAGTTTAGTTTCAACTACATCTGCGTATCCCAGACCATTGGATATTGAGCAGGAATTTCTTCCAAATCTTCTCCTAAATTTTGACGTAAATCAATCTCAATTCCTCGAGCAATAGTAGATATAGGAACATCATTGATCAATCCTTCAAATGGATTATCGCCACTTCTACCAATTCGTTCCATGGTATGAAAAACCCAAGCAACCAAAGCGTAAAGAGGTATTGAAAACCAAATAAAATACTTGCCAGTTATTGGGAAGCTGGTTACCATGTTATGTCCTGATTCTAAAAATTGTGGAACGACTCCAAGTGGTAGAATCATCACAAAGATCCACATAAAGTAGTGGTTTAAAGTAGCAAATTGTCTTGGATAAGGAAAGTTTTTGATCCGTTCACTTTTACCTTGATATGTAAACAATTCTTGTACGATATTCTCCAATTCCGAAAATGAAAACTCCCAAACTACGCCTTGCTCTTTTAATTTCTTCAAATGATGGGACTGCAGAAAAAGTAGAGCAGTTGTTTATTGTTTTTGGCTAATGTGTATTTCAAATCGTCAGCCGATAAATAAGGTTTTAGGTCATCATCTAAATTTGCATTTCTTTCTGCTGGAATGATTATTTCTGTGTATTTTTTATTGCCCTTATCTCCAGCTGATGTTTCCCATAGTTTTGACTGTCGCATGGCATGGCGTAGTGCTGTCATCCAAGCGATGTGTCTATAAGTGAGTGTTTTTATCTCAAATTGCAATTCTTCTTTTGAGAGTTTTACGTTGGCATGTTCATTCGTTACCATATCCTGTACATACATGCCGAAGGTGCGCGATGTATTTACAATACCACCCCAAATTTTTCGAGCTTCCCAAATTCGACCATAAGCGGCGTTGTTCTGAAAACCAATTACAAAAGCAACAGCAGAACCAATCACAGCTATTGGGGCCTAGGGTATATTAATCCAAGTGAGTCCCAAATATTCTATCAGTAAAACATATACTGTCCCAATGGCAAAGAACAAAAGTAATTCATACATAGTCCACATGATCATTCCCATTACTGGCAATACTTTTTTAGTATACATATTTTAAGTTATTCGGTTAAAAATTAATTGAAATAAACAATAATTTTGCAATAGTTCAAACGACTTCTAATATTACATCGACTCTACTTTATCCTTTTCAAAACTAAAGTGCGCAAGCAATATTTTGAATTTGTCATTTGCAATATTCTTCTCAAGAAACTGCACCAATTGCTAATTAAGGTGCCACTTTATCGTCCGATTAACTCAATATATTTGAAGGGGAATTGTCTAAAATTTGCTAAGTATTTAGCACCAAAATAATCAGCATCAAAGATATAATTGAAAATTTATTAGTAAGAAATCTAAGGTTTTGGATAAGAGTAATCCTACCGCACCATCATATTCCGATTATAAACCTTACCACCTGATTCACATCTTAATTTGTACTGACCTGGTTGAACAAGTTCTTTCTGTGGATCAAAGACAAACGTATGGCTTCCACGCTCAGCAAAGTCTTCAAATAAGACTCGCTTACTTCTCCCAGAACGCTCCGCAAGACTGAGTCTAGTGATCCCTCCAAGCGTGATAGAGTACTTGATCTCAATGATATTTGTCCCTTTTACTGTTCGATAGCCAAGAAGTACATCATCTGCATTGAATCCAACTGGAATATTAGCTTGAGGAACAAGATTATCTATAGTTGATTTATCTCCCAATACATGTTCCACTACTCGCTCATCAATTCCTAACCAATCTTTGAGGACTGAGCCATAGACGGATCGAAAATCAATGTCATAATCAGGATCCCCATATTGTCCTGTATTGATAAGGTCTGGTGCATTTCCAACAAAACCGTTGCCTAAATCATCTCCTCCAAATAATATCATTGGAGTCCCTGTTCCATGATCAGTCCCAAATGATCCATTTTCAAAAATCGTTCGACCAAATTCAGAGAATGTCATACCCAAAACCCTCTGACCAAATCCATCAGCATCTAGATCTTGATAGAATGCTGCAACAGCATTGCCTATTCTCGACATTAAAACTGGATGTCTATCCGCTTGATCTGAATGATTGTCGAAACCTCCTATGGTCACCATATAAACTTTGGTACCTAATTCTCCTTTGATTAGTCTTGCTACAATGGATAGTTGTTCTGCAAGCCCATTATTTTCGTATTCGGCTTTTGTGATACCTTTCTTATATGCGTTTTGAATCGATTCAGAATATCGAAATGCACTATTAGCTGTCTGCCTTACAAATCTAAGTTCACTATCGGTAGGGCAATCATCTAGTCCAACTAAGTTATGGAGCTGACCTTGCTGAGCTATTCTATAAAATTCTGTAGGGTTCTTCACCGAAAGGGCAAGATTAGATTCTTCTCCCTGAAAAATCAAATTACTTTCTATTCCAATCTGCATGGCGGGCGGCACAGTAGGAGGCGTATCTAGATAACTTGGGAATAGTGTCTCCATAGTCCTTCCAATCCAACCCGTATCAAGCACTTCATTACTGTCACTTGCGGATGCCCAGATATCTGAAGATCTAAAATGACTATAATTTGGCTGTGGATAACCCACATTATGGATAACTTTCATCCTTCCTCCATCCCATAGAGGTTGAAGGCCTAAAGTAGTATTAGGCATACCATATTCGTTACTTAATCCCCAAAGATTATTTTCTTGTATAGCCAGTGTTGGTCTGATATTGTAATATTCATCATTTCCTCTATGTATGATGGTGTTGAGACCATCATTTCCACCATTGAACCTAATGAGTACCAACACACGATCAGTATCAGCACTAGCTAGCGATCTGGTCAACAGGTTTGGCATCATCTGATTGATACTATTGCCTTGTAGTGCCAATAGACTTCCCATTGCAGTAAGACCAGTATTCCTAAGGAAACTTCGTCGTGAGAGGGATTCATGGGCTTCCGTATGCGCTTTGCCATCTTTTAGACTGGACCCATATCTTTTTTTAACCTCCTTATGTATATCATGTTCGCTCATATCAGGCAAGTTGCATTTCAGGTATTTGGATAAAATAAGCCAGTAGATTTATCAATTGATCTGTTGCTTCTTCCCAGTTAAGATTCCATGATCCATCGTCAAAATAATTTTCAGGTATTCCAGCTTTTAGAAATAAAGTAGCTACTTCTTTGAGTTCAGGATCAAGGTTAATTGCTAGAAAATGATCTGCCATATCACTGGCAATTTGTACGGGATCATTGGATCCTCCACTCAACAATAGTGCTAATTGTCTCAATTTTTCACCTCCAATACCATTCAGGTAATATCTTATAATTGTACTACAAAACGTCCATCTATAGGTGAGAGCATTTTCACTTAACCATATTCTATGACCAGGCCATCCTGCCACATTGGGAGGGTCGAATAATTCCATGCCCATATCTTCAGATGAATAGGTCGAGTAGTCTAAAAAACCTTCCTGAAAATCAGAATATACATCAACACCAATTGGAGTCAAGAGATTGACAATTAGTTCTATTGGGTGTTTTATTCTACTGCCAATGAGTGAATCATCATAGAAATGCTCACTTTTGAGTAATTGCTCAATCACTGGAGCTATCTCCCAATTATTGGTTTTGAATGTTTCAGCTAGTTCGTTAACTATTTCTTTATTGGGTTCATGATAGACAAAGTGTTGATATAATTTCGTGCAGATATATTGAGCGGTTTCGTCAGCTCGAAGTGTAAATATTAATTCGTGGACATCATCATAGTTGAAGTTTCCGGTCTGGCCAAATATTGTTTTTAAGTCTGCATCATGATATGATTCATCATAATAGACATCCGTACAATTGTACTGTTGCATTCTATATCCAGTTAATGCTCTTGCAACTTCTTCAATATCTGTTTGAGTATATCCATTTCCTTCTCCCATTGTGAAAAGTTCCATCAATTCACGGGCATAATTTTCATTCGGCTGAGAAGCGATATTATCATTGCCATCAAGGTAAACGAGCATTGCTTTGTTGATTCCCATTTTCTCAACGAATGATCTGAAATTGCCAAATGCTTCTTCATTCAGCAATTTGAAATAGTACCACATACTGCTATTACAACCATATACTCCCTTTTCTGTAGCAAAATGATCATGCCAAAATAGAGCCATTTTTGCTTGAAATGGATTGGTAAATGAACGGGCTACCCAGTCATATTTCACACTTTGTTGGTGTTCATAATAAAGTTCAAAATTGTCCTCATATTCATCACTAGTATAGTCTGACCAAAATGGAGTATCTGGAATAGGGGTGCTTAATGCTGTGTTTAATAAGTTTTCTACAAGCTCAGTCGGTGACAAAGACAAGCCCTCCATGATTTGATCATAGGAAGCACCATATCCGATTCTTCGGTAAAGATGTTTTACCTTAGAAGCAGTCCACTGTTCAGGAGTTGGAGCATAAGGTGCTAATGATGATACTGCACAAATGTTTTGCATATAGTCATTTTTCAAACATTAAAATAGGACATCTTTGTCATAAACTATGAACTGAAGAATGAAAATAATGTAAAAACAGTGAATACCCTGATTTTTGATAATTTTCACAGCATATCTTCCTAATATAGATCTGAGTTGCATATATTTAAGACACTTCATTTAAAGTTGTCCAATTAGAACATTTTATTAGTGAAGCTAAAGGATAAATGAGTTAAAAAGTATATGTATGTTATCTAGATTATTATTAATGTGGGTCTGTGGTTTTTTTGGTTTTACATCAATTAGCCAAGATGTGTTACTTTATGAAAAATTTGATGATTGCTCACTTCCGAATGATTGGAGTCTAGAAGTATCGAACGATCAGGATGCTGGTGTAACATTTGGATACATGTACAATGAAAAATCTGACAGTCTCACAATTGATGGTTCGTGCATGGTCATATTTGATGATGATATACTGGGTAATAATATGCCAACTTTTATAGCGGAATTAAGAAGTCCTATGCTTTATGTTGGGGAATATTCTAGTATTAATTTTTCTGTAGATGTAGCTTTTAGAGCCTATGGCACATCTTCTCTAGAGTTATTTGTCGTGGAAAATGAAGAGTATACATCAATTGCAAGATATAGTGAAGGTAATGGGACAGGAAGTAGTTTCTCTCAAGCAATAAATTTTAGGGCGGATCTTTCATTCTTGGTAGATGCTGATACGATCCAATTAGCAGTAATTTACGATGATGATAATATGTATGCATGGTACGGGGGAATTGATAATGTAATGGTCACTGGAGAAGATAAGGGCGAAGCCGTAGTCCAAGAAAACTTCAATGGGTGTGAAATTCCTATTGGGTGGGAGTCTGAAATCCTACGGGGTGAAGAGGCTTGGGTTTTTGGATTGGTAGAAAATAATAGTGCATCTTCAAATAGTATGAATGGCAGTTGTTTCGCCTATTTTGATGATGATGGAATCGGCCAGGACGTCCCTTTTAGTACAGTAGAATTGCGAACACCTATTTTTGATGGTTCCGCTTTCGCTGAATACGTGCTGGATTTTGAACTCATATTCAGAAAGGCTGTAGATTTTGAAAATATCAGTGTTTATATTTTTGATGGCACAAACTATTACTTAGTTGAAGAATTCATTGAAGCTGTGGGGGGTGTACAATTTAATAATTTTGAAAGTATATCACTTGATCTCACAGAATATAGAGCCGCTCAAATGCAAGTAGCTTTCCGATATGAAGATGGTGATGCTTGGGGCTGGTGGGTAGGTATTGATAATGTGAAAATCTCAGGTAAAGGTGATATAAATGATATTTGCTCTAAAGCTGAAGAACTTATCGTCAATCAACAATGTATACCTGTGTCTAATCGTGTTGCAGTAAACACAGGCCCAGATGCTAGTTGTGGTGAAAAAATAGAACACACACTTTGGTATACATTTACCGCTGAACGATCAGGAATGTTAGAAATCACTAACCTGGCTGATTACAATGACATTATATCTATCTATTCTGGTAATTGTGATGACTTAACAGAACTAGATTGTGTCAACAAAGATGAACATGGATTCGAAGGTGAGCGTATTTTACTAGAGTTAGAAGAAGCAGAGGGTATAACTATAAGGATAGCAAGTTTAGTAAGTAAATATGGAGCCCAGAGTGGAATGTCTTGTTTAGGTGCACGATGGCTTGAAGTGATGCCTCAACCTGCCAAATATGATGTGCTGGCATCAGCTAAGCCAATAACTGTCGGTGATGATTGTACAATTATTTCGAATGATAGAGCTACTATGAGTTTGTCTTTGCCAATAGCCAATGAATTAGCTAGAGCAGATATTTGGTTGACTTACGAGTGCATGGAATCAGGAGCGTATTTAATAGAAACCAATACTGATTTTTCAGAATCAATAGTAATATTTGAACTTATAGATGGTGATATTAAAGAGGTCATGTTTAATCATTTTGGGCAATCTGTTACACTTCCCAATGCTGAAGAAGGAAAACAGTATGCGATCCAAGTGTCTGGACTATTCTCCACTATTGAAGGAGAGGCATGTCTCAAGATAAATAAAAAAAATGAAGATGAACCACTCGCGAATGAATGTGCAAATCCTCTGGATATTGATATAAATCAAATAGTAGATATTAATAATGAATTTAATACTTTTTCTGGTATTCACCCGTCGTGCAATGTGTTTTCTGGAAATGATACTTGGCTAAGATTTCAATCAGTAGGTACATCCATTTATATAGGGACAGATGCAGATTTTTCTGCTGCAATTGCTGTTTATGAAGGATTATGCGATGAATTAGAAGAAGTATGGTGCAGTGAAAATAAGACTATTTGTGAAGGATATCTTCAGGTTACTGGATTACAATCCAATGAAGAATATCTTATACAAGTAGTTTCTGATTTTTCCTTCGATGAGCTTAAAGGTGGCAATATGGCGATCAAATTGATGGAGAGTATAGAAGATGAACCCGATCCTTTATCATTATTGGTCAGTAAAATCTGCCAAGAGGGTTCTTTTGCGATCTTGGAAGTAATCGTAAACGGGGGCTCAGGAGATTATGAAATTAATGGAAATCAAACGGGCGATACGCTTTTTGCTGGAGAAGAATATCTTATAGTGGTAAATGATACTATAAACGGTTGCGAAGTTTCTAAACGCGGTGTGATTGGATGCCAATCTACAAGCTGCGATCTAATAGCTAATTCTACTATTGGCAACTTACAATGTTATAATGGACAGGATGGTTACATATTTGTTGAATTGGAAAATGCAGCTGAACCTGTCACATACCAATGGAATGATGAGAATGTATTAGGCCAAAATCCAATCTACCTTGATGAGGGGCTTTATACGGTTACTATAACCGATGCGGATCAATGTGTAATTATCAAAGAATTCATCGTCTCTCAACCGGATGAGCTAATAGCAGAATTTACAATAAATGATGAATCTGGACAAAATACAAATGATGGATCAGTTGAAATAGATGTATCGGGTGGAGTTTTCCCTTATACATATTTATGGGACAATGAAAGTACCGAAGCAATTCAAACTGATCTCATACCTAATAACTATTCAGTGACTATTACTGATGCGTTAGGTTGTACAAAAATATCTGAAATTACCATCAGTACATTTGATTGTAATTTTGATCTTTCAACTTCTATTATATCTCCCAAATGTTTTGATAGTGAAGATGGTAGTATAACATTAACTTCTAATAACAAAGAAGTAATCCAAGATGTATTATGGAGTAATGGGGCATCAGGGACTAGCTTAGATACATTATCGCAAGGTGAGTATATGGCAACAATAACATTGGGTAATGGATGTGAAAGTATAGAAATCTATACAATAGTTGCTCCCGATGAAATAGTAATTACTGAAGAATCAAATGTGGATGTGAAGTGTCATGGCGAAGCAAATGGTGCAATATCTTTGTCTGCTATAGGAGGAACAGGTGATAAGAGATTCTTGTGGACTGATGGACTAGAAAGCGGAAGTAGAGACGATCTTTTGGCGGGTTTATATGATGTAACTGCAATTGATAGTAATGACTGTGCAGAAGTCTTTACAATAGAGATAAATGAACCTGAATTAATGGAAATTGCCTCTTTTATGTCGAGCGATCCATCATGCTATGACAGTGAAGATGGTTCGATCTGCATATTTATCAATGGTGGGCTATTACCATATGATTTTGATTGGGGAGATGCCTTACCGGCAATGTCAAAACTTGAAAATCTTACGGGAGGCACTTATCCATTGGCTGTATATGATCTTAACGGTTGCGCGTTGACTACAGAAGTCGTTTTGAATATTCCAGATCAGATATCAGTATCAATTGTAAGTATATTGTTAGATGAGAGTTACCCTACGCAGGCTGCCATAAATATTGATGTTTTAGGAGGCAGTAGTGTTTATACTTTTGCCTGGTCTCTGGATGGGGAAGTAGTCTCTACCGATGAAGATCCACAAGGTGTTGAGCATGGACTTTATACACTTTTAGTAACAGATTCAAATGGTTGTGAACAAGAAATGGATGTATTGGTAAACCCTACTTCTATAAATGATTTGTCAAGTGTTTCTTTAGAAGTATATCCTAACCCAGCAATGGATTACACAGAAATAATTGTTGACCAAAATGATTTCGCTGACCTGCAGTACAAAGTATATAGTGCAGACGGTAAGTTGATGTTACAAACACAACAGCTCACAGGAAATAAGGCGAAAATTGATTTAGAATTGTACCCTTCGGGTAGTTATTTTGTCGAGTTGATTAATAGAGTTAATGTTAGAAGAGTTCCTTTTATTAAGGTAAAATGATGGCTTTAATTTCTATCAAATAGTTAAATACACTTGGATGCTCTTGTTGTGATTGAAAATATACATCCCAATCAAAAAGTGGAAAGTGCTAATTTGGAAAAAAGTTCGCATGCCTTCTCTTCCAAAAAATGGACTTTGGCCAACGTTGCTCCGCGAAATAAGCTTCTTGAACCATGGTGAGATAATTGGAATACATTTTATCCATTAGAAAGGTATAAGCCTGTAAAGCATCATTATTCCCATTAAGGTGGTCGCTGATAGCACAACCCGCATAGTAGGCTGAGCCCATAGCTGCCGTAATGCCATAGGATGACAAAGGATCATATGTACAGGCAGCATCCCCCACACAAAGCCAATCTTGCCCTGTAATAAACTGTAGTCGAGAACTAGAAGCTTGTTTAACCTCTAATTTTAAAGCCTCAACTTTAATGTCACCTATTCGATGCTTTGTGAAAGTTAATTCCTGAACCATTTTAAGCCATACTTCCGGCTTATTTACTTCCATTTCTTTTACTAAAAACGAATCAGTCATGAATGAAATGACCAGACGATCATTTGGTAAGCCGGCCGAATACCACCAGCCAGATTCAACTGCTTCAATGAGTGTAAAACTATCTTTTAACTTACAATCATCAAGTATTGCTGTTACACCTACCAGGTTGTCTATATGCTCTCGCTTTGCACCTAACGACCTGCCAACGAAAGCCCGCCTACCGCTGGCATCCACTAAAAAGTCTGCAATGATTGGTTCATTAATTTGCTTATCCTTAGCGGTTATGATCCATTGTTGATCTCCTCTTTCAACATTTCCAGCTGAAAAATTGTACCGCCAATCGACTCCAGCTTTTCGAGCTTCTTGAGCAAGGCTATCCTCAAATTGTTGCCTGTTTACATGAGTGCCCTCTCCATAAACGCTGGATATAAAGTCATGATCCCTTATTTGGTCACTCCCCCAAATTGCTCGATTGCCATAGCTTTGTTTATGTCCTGTTATCAGTAGATCCTGAAGCTCAAGCTTTCTTAATAAGGGGAGAATATTCGGGGATAAACATTTTCCTATTTTTTGAAAAGGTCCTGCCGCGGCTTCCAATAATACAACGTCAAATTTCAGTCTGGCTAATACTAATGCTGTAATAGCGCCTGCGGGTCCCCCACCAATGATAGCCACTTTTTTCATTAGCGATCGAAAAAATTATGATCCTTTCGGAAGTTGGGGATAAATATTTTTTTATCCGCATCATCATCCTCACCTGTATAGTCTAACTGATTCAGAAACTGATTCAGAGACCATAACGGTTTAGTACCCTTTAATTGACCCATTTTATCTTTCTTGCCTTTGTCTTTCTTGTCTTTAGCGTACTGTTCTTTAGCTTGATTTGGAGTTAATTCTCCTTCAGCAACACGAACTTGTAAATAGGTGGGCTCATTATAACTAAACTTCTTGTCTCGCTGCTGCTCAACCCATAATACAGGAGGTATCAATTCATTTAACCCAGTAGTATCGATTTTTTTTGCGGATACAATCCCCAATCCAGACCATTGACTAACCATGGTCGTAAGACGAGACACTACATCCTTATTGTCTAAATCTCTCATCCGAAATTTTCTGAAATTGAAATGCTTATCCTTCTGAAATTTATTATGAGGATTGTCTTTCATTTTAGCTGTCAAACTATACACCGATTCTTCACTAATTACACCTTGAGCAGCTCTGGGAGCCCATAAGGTAGGGAGAGGTAAGAAAGTTGACGTGTCATAACCTCCGCCGCAACTTGCGGCGTCTGCCTGCCAAGGAACTCCCATCCATCGTGTTAGTGTGCCAGGGCCGCTATAATGTACAGGGCCGTATTTTGCCATCGCTCGTTCTGGACTTAATACTGGACCATAATAATCTTTTACTTCAACATCCTCTTTCTTGCCATCCACTAATTCTTTCTGCACCTTGCCGTTTATTCTCACCTTGCCATCCGAATCCACTATATTCATTCGAAAACGGGCAAGAGAGTTATCTTCTGGAACTTCTTTCCACATTTGCTCCACTCTAAAATTCCAAGTTACCTCTATACCTGGTCGAAACACTCCACCAAGACATTCCTGAAGTTCCGCCTCATCTAAAGTTTTGGGCTGCTCATTTAAGTGAATTTTTTCTAATGAATCTTCACTAGATTGTTTTGGTAATGGAAAGTTTGATTCGGGTGGAGGTAGCTTCGTCATATCCAGCTTGAAATTGCCGTTTAACCACTACTCTAACCAATAATACTGGGTAGGAGTAATCCATAAATTATCATTTGGCTCGCCGCTAAAATCACGTAAGGCATCTCCATAGTTCGCTGGAATCTGAGTAGGATCAAACTCCGCCGTATTAGGGTTTCTAAACCAACTAAATATATTTTTTTTAAATTCAGTCTTGTCTTTTTCACATAACTTACGAAACACTTGAGGATCAGTAAAATTACAGGGAGAACCTTGTCCAAATAGCATATAAATACCTTCATTCATCCATTGAGCCTCACTCATTGCCTTAAACATAGGCCAGATATGCTTTTTAAAAGAAGGAGTTTTAGGTCGTTGCAAACCACCTTTCTTTTTTTTGTAGTAAACATCTTTAACTACATCCAACATTGTAATTACTCCATATAGATCTTGCCCATAATTAGGTGGAACAACCACTACCATTGAGGGTTCAGCTGTTTAGGTTTTTGATTTTCGATCAGAAACACCTTTAACGGTTACTTCTGCTCGAACGGTACCATCAGAGGTGTCATCATACCAACCATAGTTATTTGCAAAATGATGAGGAGGGTTATTATGAATCACAGTATCAGCCTTCCCTTTTCCTCCTATTACAATCAATCTCCCTTTATCATCGGTGTGCAGCTTACCAAGTGTTACTGGGGTTTGCATAAAACTCCCTGATAACAGCTCGGGACGAGCCTTAATACCTTTAATCGTTTTACTACCAGGATCAATAACCAGATTTTTTCTTTCTGGACCTTTCCTATAAGCCACTCCACCGAAAGATTTATTACGTTGTGTCGGAGAGATAGCCAGTTTTTTAGTGTTAGGGTATCCTTTCTCAGAACGCTCGTCGAGATCAAGAGGATTGATATATTCATACCAAGCTCCTTTGCGATTGGCCAAATGAACAGACCATTTTACTTCCACCTTTAGTCCTGACTTGTTGAGGTCATGATTAATTTCAGCAACTACCTTTCCATCTTTGTCAATACCAAAACCCGAAAACGAGCCGCTTGCTTTTTAATGCGACCTTTTGAATCTTTATATTGTATAGGTTTTGATTTGGAGGGAACACGAGGATCTGCAGGTCGCCCTGGAACTTCAGGAGCATAATACCATTCTTCAGAGTTTTCGAGACGGGATACACCTACGGCGGGATGTATTACATAGCGTTTAATAGTCTTAAGTTTTTCGAGGGTTGTGGGTTTCATGTAATTAATTTTTTTTAGATAAAATACTATTCTACAAACTACAATATTTTTGGCAAAAACATAAAAAGCACACCTTTGTATGTTTTTTCCCCAACCTATCTATACAATTTCATGCATGATAGACGATAAGGTACTATCGCCTGTGTAGTGTTTTAGAAGGATAGTTTCACAATTTGATTTCCTTAACCAATAAGTTAAACATGAATTAAACCAAGGTAAAGTATATAACATCACTATAGTATTATTAGTCATACTTATGAAAGAAGAGAGAAGTATTGATATCGTGAACCTCTTAGTAAAAAGAATTATTATGAAAAAGATGTTATTAATTTGGTTGTTATCAGGATTTTTTTTCTCCGCAGCCACAGCACAGTACGACGACGCGCTTCCAACAGGATACGAAGGAGATTATTTTAGCCTAGAGGGAGCTCTGGACTTATTTAAAAATTCAAGCTCACTTGATCAATTTGAAAGGAAACTCAATACAAGAGATAATTGGGTAAATAATCTAGATTTGAATTTTGATGGTCGAACAGATTATATCAGAGTTGAACATAGAAGACAGGGTGATTTTCACGCGATCATTTTACAAGCCCTTGTTGGAACATGGGAAGTGCAAGATGTAGCAGTTATTGAAATTGAAAAAGTAAGCAGGCGAGATGCTGTATTGCAAATCATAGGTGATGAAGATCTATATGGCGAGGAAGTAATTGTAGAAGCATACGACAGGAATACACTTGTAAGCAGGGGTAGGAATTATAGATCTGATTATGGTTACAGAACCAACTATGTAAATGTCTATCATTGGTCTCCGATTCAATTCATTTTTGGACACAATTATGTGAGATATGTTTCACCATTTCACAACCATTATTATCCATCTTGGTACAGTTCATGGGACAGATGTCATGGGGATGTTTTTAGACCTAGAATAAGACACTATCATACTTATTATCGACCTGTAAGAATACATCGAGTGATAAATGTGCACCATTTCTATAAGCCTCAAAGAGCTTATTGTCATACGGTATTAGCTAAGACTAACAAAGTAAGAGCCAAGCATGGAAAGAAGACAATAGACAGACCTAAATATGATAGGAATAGGGTAGATAAGGAAAGTAGAATCTCTTCAGGTACTAAGAAAGGGGATAGAGCTATTGTTCAAAATATGGATAAGGAATCTACAGTTGATAGAAGAAAGTCAGTTAGCAAATCAACGGTCTATAAAAAGAAATCAGATGTTGATAGGACAAAAAGAACTAAAGAAGTCAACAGATCAACTTCATATTCGAATACTAATGGCAGGGCGACAAGAAGTAATGCCTCTAAGAAATATTCGAAGTCAAATGCTAAGTCAAGTAGGACAAAAACGAAAAATGATTCTGGTAGATCATACAGCAAAAGTTCAACAGCAAAGTCGAAAACTAGAACTAAGACTAAGAGTCAGTCTAGAACCAGAAAAGTGACTTCTCCATCAAGTAGCAGAAAGACTACTGTGTCTAGGAGTATAAATAAGTCTAAAGCAAATAGAGGAGGTAGCTCCAGTAAGCTCAGTTCTAAAAAGAAGTCTACTACAAAAAAGTCTAAGAATAAGAGAAGACAGTAATCTAATTCTTAAAAATTGAATAAATAAAGGTCCTCCAATCTATAAAGGGTGGGGGCTTTTTATGTTATTTAAACTCCAATTTCAATAGGTCTTTCCTACTTTGGTCAGTGAAGATGCTGAAGGATATTTACAAACTGCCTATGGTACCTATGATGCCATGTATGTTGAATCTATAAAGGCACTTCTGTCAAAGATTCAGAAGTTAGAAAATGAAAATCAATCTAAAACTAAACAAGTTAGAAGTCTACAGGAACAACTAGACAAAACCAATCAATCCCTTGGTCAAATCAATCAAAGGCTGACCGCTTTAGAAATCAATAATTGACCAGGTGATACTTTCATATACTCAAGTTATCAGTATAATTTATTAGAGCGATGATTGAGAAAAAATATGAAATTGGGCATGTCTTATGGATTGAGGATAATATTAATGTTATTAGTCAACTGTTTATTATTTTCACTTCTTAAATAGTAAACAACTTGAAAGTTGAATTATAGATTTAAATAGTTAAGCTAATCACTGATCATTGACTAGACATATAAAAAATAACCAAGAGATATGTATTTTGAATTTAATTGGAATTCAGAAATATAATTACATGTTATTATTAT
>CAJXUU010000116.1 GCA_913061325.1 uncultured Saprospirales bacterium
CTTCGTCGGCAGCGTCAGATGTGTATAAGAGACAGGCCTACGTTCTTTGCCTTGAAGAATGAATAAATATCAGCACATAAAAAACGTACTTTATTAAAGTATCATTCCTTAAAGAATATATTTCCAGTTAGCAAAAGTATTTATTTTATTAGAATATTTCAAAAATAAATATTTTGTATGAGTAGTCAAGGTCAACAAATTAACATAAAAGTAATATGATTGTTCCTATAATACTTCATTATTATTAAATCAAATAACGTCTCGGGCTCTGTTATCGGTAAATAAATATAATGTGAAGAAAATCTTAATATTATTATTATCAAAGGGTATTGTGTCATTTATATGACGTAACTGCTTAAAAAACAATAAGTAGTATTAAGTGCAATGGGTGAAATTATATAATGCTACATGTTGGAATAGAAAAATTAATATAAGCGCTTGTATATATATTGAATTTTTATTTACTAACTTGCGGTTAGTGTACAATTCACACTACTAAATTTTAAGGCTAAATTATTTACTTTACTAAAAACAATCTAAACGTATGAAAAGACTTGCCACAAAATGTTTGTCGGTACTTTCGTTGCTCTTGTTTGTTGTCGTTGTGGGTCAGACCCAGACTACAATATCAGGGGTAGTGACAGATGCTAGCTCAAACGAAACCTTGATCGGTGCTAACGTACTGGTGCAAGGTACATCAATTGGTACTATTACCGATATTGATGGAAGTTATTCACTTAATGTACCCGTTGGATCTAATTCTTTAGAGATCTCTTATGCTGGTTACACAAACCAAGTTGTACTGATTGATGGTAGAACTACTGTTAATGTTGCATTAGGAGCGGGTACCGTTCTTGATGAAATTGTTGTTGTAGGATATGGAACACAAAAGGAGAAAGAAATAACTTCTGCTGTTGTGAAACTTGACAATGAAGACTTTAATAAAGGTGCAATTACAGATCCTGCACAATTATTACAAGGGAAAGTTGCTGGACTACAAGTATACAACAGAGGAGGTGATCCAAACGGCGCGCCTACGATCAGATTGAGAGGAATCTCAACTGTTGGAGCAAACACGCAACCATTGGTTGTAGTTGATGGTGTCATCGGTGCATCATTGAATAATGTTGATCCTAATGACATCGAAAATATCAGTGTGCTAAAGGATGGATCTGCAGCAGCAATCTACGGTTCAAGAGGTTCTTCTGGTGTTATCATTGTAACTACTAAAAAAGGTAAAGCAGGTGATAAGGTCAAATTGACTTATAATGGTCAAGTATCTACATCATCTCCAGTTAATTCTGTATCTATTTTAGATGCATCGGAATTTGTTGCAGCAGGTGGAACTGATTTAGGAGCACAAACAGATTGGCTGGATGAGGTTACTAGACCTGGGTTTAGTCATTTACACGGTATTTCTGCTTCAGGTGGAGTTGGTGCTAATTCTAATTTTAGGATTGCAGCAAACATAAGACAAGTTGATGGTATCCTTGAAAATTCTGGATTTGATCAATTTAATACGAGATTGAATTTCAGTACAAGAGCATTAAATGATAAATTGAAAATTGATTTCAATACATCATACACAAAAAGAGAACAACAGAATGGTTTTTCTGAAGGTTTAAGATATGCTGTACTTTATAATCCAACGGCCCCAGTTTTAGGAGAAAATTCTATATTCCCTTTTAATTCTGAACAATTTGGTGGTTACTTTGAAACTTTAGGTTTATTCGATAGTTTCAATCCTGCTTCTGTTGTTAATCAAAATATTAATAATGGAGAGCGAAATGAATTTACCTATGGAGCTAACTTAAGTTATAGTGTTACAGATAACTTGACTGCTAACTTTAGAATTGCAAATCAGACTACTGATTATGCAAATAGACTTTATTATCCAACAACTTCATTGTTTAATGGTAATGCAACAAGTCCTACTAGAAAAGGATCTGCAGAGTTTTACGAAAGTAATTCAACATTCAAATTGTATGAAGCGTATGCAACTTATACTACGGACATAGGTTCTTCTAACCTTTCTGTAACAGGTGGATATTCATACCAACAAGATGACTTTAATGACTACTTTTCTAGCTTAGGGGATTTTCCTAACAATGATTTGAACTTCTTAAATCTTATTGAAACTTCACAAGATCTTCAAAATGCAGGTTTTATTGGAGCTGGCTCTAATATTACACCAGAAGATGGCAACCGAATTATTGCATTTTTTGGAAGAGCAAATTATACTTTTGATAATGCTATTTTCTTAAATGCATCTTTAAGACAAGAAGGTTCATCTAAATTAGGAGCGGACAATAAGTGGGGTTTATTTCCTGCACTTGGCGCCGGTGTTGATTTGAATAAATACCTAGATATTGGTGGTGTTGATCAACTTAAATTGAGAGTAGGATACGGTGTAACTGGATCTCTTCCAATTCTTAGTGGATTATCACAAGAGATCAGACAATTACAGAATTTTGCTGATGGTGGTGTAGGTAATACATTATTAAGAGCGGCGAATCCTGATTTGAAGTTTGAAGAGAAAGCTGAAACTAATATCGGAGTAGAATTCACTTCTGGTAAATTATCTGCAACTTTAGACTTGTACACAAGAAATATTTCTGACTTTATCTTAGAGAGAACGGTTGAAGTATCAGAGTTTGGAGTTGATAGAAGATTTGAAAATGCTGGTAAATTGAAGACCAATGGACTAGAAGTAGCATTAAATTATGATATTGCTAGCAGTGAAAGCTTTAGTTATACAACAGGTGTCGTGTTATCTACTTACAAAACAACTCTAGAAGAATATGTATTGGAAGCAGAAACAAGAGCTAATCTTGGAGCGCCAGGTCAAAATGGTACAAATGTAATTAGAGTTAAAGTAGGAGAGGAGATTGGACAGATTTGGGGACCAGTTTTCGAAAGCGTAGGTGAAGATGGAGCTCCAATATTTGCTGATGTTAATGGTGATGGTATATTGAATACTGATCAAGGTAATGCTTTAGCTGATGACGTAGATTTTGAAGTATTAGGTAATGGTACTCCTGATTTCGAAGTAGGCTGGACGAACCAAATACAAATAGGAAAATGGTCCGTAAATGCATTCTTCAGAGGAGCATTCGGTCATAGCTTAGTGAATACTTTTAGAGCATTTTATGAGCCAAGAGTTTCATCTCAAACATCTTATAACTTTGTAAGTACAGATAAGGCGGTTGATGGTCTTACATCAGCACAGTTCAGTTCACTTTATGTTGAAAAAGCTGATTTTATAAAGTTGGATAACCTTTCTATAGGTAGAAGCTTTGATTTAAATAATGACTATGTTGATGGGTTACAAGTATCATTGATATTCCAAAATCCTTTAGTAATTACAGGATATAGTGGAGCTGACCCTGAGCCTGCATTGAATGATACTGGAGGTGCGGCAAATGGTGATAGATCAAATGGGAACGATGTATTGTCTCCAGGTTTGGATAGAAGAAATAGCTATTTTGCTCAAAGATCTATAACCCTTGGTGTTAATCTTAATTTTTAAACATAGTTGAGATAATAAATAAAATTAATTATGAAGAAAAAAATAATAATGATGCTTGGATTCTCGGTAGCTCTTACCATGAATTCTTGTACAAATTTAGAAGAAAACCTTATTGGTGATATAACTAGTGATATCAATGTAGAGGGAATTACAATCCCTGGTGAACAAGGTGGTGGTGGTATCATGGGGGCAGCTTATGCTAGTCTTAGAGATGCAGGTACTGCAAACCATGGTGGATATTACTCTATACAAGAGCTTACTACTGATGAGATGGTGATTGCAGCTAAAGGTGGTGATTGGTTTGATGGCGGTATCTTGATACAGCTACACCAGCACGAATATGATCCAACTCATGCATTCATAAACGGTACATGGTCGCAAAATTATTCTGCGATCAATACTGTAAATGAAGTGTTAGAAAGAGATGATCTTGATGCAAATACTATATCTCAGGCAAGAGTTTTGAGAGCATACTATTACTGGAGATTAATGGATCTTTATGGTAGTGTGAAGATTGTAACTGAAGCGGCAGGTGATCCACCACAAGCTAGCAGACAAGAAGTATTTGACTTTGTTGAGACAGAGATTCTAGAGGCTCTTGATATTTCTGCAGTTTCTGCTGGGATGGATTTAACAAATAGTCCATTAGGAACAGATAATAATTCATATTCTATCAATCAATATGGTGCACTAGGTATTTTAGCTAAAGTATATCTTAATGCTGAAGTATATTCAGGAACAGCAAGATGGGCGGAAGCGGCTGCTGCAGCTGATTACATTATCAATGGAGGTGTTTATGCACTTTGTGGTGATGGATGTGAAGTTGACAATTTAGGTAAGAGACCTGATGTTGCTACTGATCCTGATATTCTAAGTGGTTATGCTGCAGTATTTGCACCTAACAACGATGGTAACCCTGAGCATATTTTTGTAGCGAATTTTGACGAGGTAACTGGTCCAAATATGAACTTCTCTCAGATGAACCTTCACTATTCTTCTCAATTTACATGGAACTTACAAAGTCAACCTTGGAATGGATATGCAACTTTAGAAGAATTTTATAATTCTTATGAAGACGGAGATGCTAGAAAAGCGAACAACTTCATAGTTGGAGATCAACTTGATTTTGGTGGTTCAGCAATATTAGATTATGCATCTGATGATGAGAGTCTTGTGTTGAGTTACAACCCTAGTATAAATGAAATCTTCCCTAATTCTCAAAGAGAAGGAGGTGCAAGACCTGGTAAGTTTAGCTTTCAGCAATTAGGTAGAGATAACATGAATAATGATTACCCTATCGTAAGATTAGGTGATATACACCTTGTAAGAGGAGAGGCGATGGCTAGAGATGCTGGTAATTGGAATATGTCATTGAATGATGTGAACATGATCAGAGCAAGAGCTGGAGTTTCTGCATTATCAACTATTGATGCTGAAGGATTCTTGGCTGAAAGAGGAAGAGAAATGTTCCAAGAATGTTCTAGAAGAACTGATATGATCAGATTTGATGCTTATAACGATGCATGGTGGGAAAAAGCAGCATCTGATGCACACTATAATATATTCCCAATTCCAAATGATCAGATTACTGCTTCAGGAGGATCACTTACTCAGAATCCTGGGTACTAGGAATTATAGAAAAATATGATTTATAAGGGCTGCCTCGAAAGAAGCAGCCCTTTCTTTTATCTCATATGTTTCAATCATATTTATTGTTTTAAGAAAATGCTGAGGGATATTTAGTCAAACCCATTTTGTAGTAGAATAAATGGTACTTGGTGTTAATTATTACTTACTTTTGAGCGTGCGTTTCAATAATTTTTTTTTACTGGTAATACTAATTAACCTATTGTTTCTTTCTTGCTCTGATGAGAAAGCAGATACGCTTTTTGTATTGCGAAACGATATTGGAATCGATTTTGCAAATAACCTCACTTACACTGAAGAATTTAACCCTTATACCTACCGTAATTTCTATAATGGAGGAGGAGTTGCTCTCGGCGATATCAACAACGATGGCCTTATAGACATATACTTCACGGGAAATCAAGTTGAAAATAAACTATACCTTAATAAAGGAAATTGGAAGTTTGAGGATATAACCTTAGCTGCGGGTGTGTCATGTCCTGATGTTTGGTCATCTGGTGCAAATTTTGTAGATATCAATTCGGATGGATTTCTAGATCTTTACGTATGCAAAGCTGGAAAACCAGAAGGTGGTATTCGCCACAACGAACTATTTATTAATAATGGAGACGTGACATTTACAGAGTCCTCAGCCGAATATGGTCTTAATATTACTGGACTTGGAATTCATTCTGCTTTTTTTGATTATGATAGAGATGGTGATCTTGATTGTTATTTATTGAATAATTCCATGCGATCAGTTGCAGGATTCAACTTGGATGAAGGCACCAGGGGAATACCGACAAATACTGGAAATAAATTATTACAAAATAGAGATGGTAAATACTATGATGTATCAACTGAGGCCGGCATATACACTAGTAGTATAGGTTATGGGCTTGGAATCACATTAAGTGATTTTAATAGTGATCTATGGCCAGACATCTATATCTCCAATGACTTCTTTGAGAAGGATTACTTATATATTAATCAACAAGACGGAACATTCAAAGAAGAAGGAGATAAGTACATGGAATCTATGTCTCTCGGATCTATGGGAGCGGATGCCGCGGATCTTAATAATGATGGAAGTGCTGATTTAATGGTGACTGAGATGCATCCAAGTTCAACAGAAACAAGGAAAACTAATGCTATCTATGATTCATGGAAGAAGTATAAACTGTCTGAATCTAAAGGGTATGGTCATCAACAGCCTAGAAATACATTACAGAGAAACTTAGATGATAGTACCTTTGTAGAAGTAGGCCGGCTATCTGGAATTGAATCTACAGACTGGAGTTGGTCGAGCTTGATCGCTGATTATGATAACGATGGTCTAAAAGATATTTTTGTGTCTAATGGTGTATATAAGGATTTACTTGATCGGGATTATCTGACTTTTACAGCTAACAACTCCAGGGTAAAAAGCTTGATCAATAGCCGGACTGATGCGATCAAGAGTCTGATCGATACAATGCCATCACGTGCAGTTTCCAATTTCATGTTTAAGAATAAAGGTGACTTCCAGTTTGACAATGTAACAGACGCTTGGGGGTTAGGAGAAAAAACATTCAGTAATGGATGTGCATATGCAGACCTTGATAATGATGGCGATCTTGATTTAGTGGTGAATAATGTGAATATGCCAGGGTATGTTTATGAGAATACTGCAGATAAATTGGGACGTAACTATGTATCTATTAAGTTGGTTGGGGAAGAAGGAAATCGAAATGTAATTGGGGCTAAGGTTTTTGTAGGTAGTTGCGATAATTCATTGCTTCAAGAACAATATCCTTCTAGAGGGTTTGAGTCTTCAATGTCAAACATTCTCACTTTTGGACTTGGAGATTGTGATAGTGTTAATTTGGTGTATGTAACTTGGCCAGACGGGAATTCGACGAGATATGAAATGCTAGCAGCAAATCAACTTCATACACTAAGTTCTTTCGATGATTATGATGAAGAAATAGAACAAGAACCATCAAGGTTTAGTAATGAAAAAAGAGTTGATAAAATAAGATTTACTCACAAAGAAAACAACTTCAATCACTTCGATAAAGAACGTATTCTCTATAAAATGAATACTGAAGAAGGACCGGCAATAGAGCTGGCCGACTTTAATAATGACGGAATAAAAGATATGTTCGTGGGAGGAGCGAAAGGTCAATCATCAGGATTGTTTCTGTCTAAAGGGACTGACTATATTGAAACGTCTTATCAATTCACTTCTGAAAATAAATCGGAAGTAGTAGAGGTTATTTCCTTCGACAGTGATAATGATGGTGATTTGGATTTATATGTGGCTCATGGTGGCTCAGCATTCAGCCAATATTCGTATGAGTTGGATGATGTGATATATGTCAATGATGGGAAAGGAAACTTTGAAAAGAAAAAAGATGCGATACAGTTTCCAAAAAGAATGAGTACAGGTGGAGTAGCGATTACAGATTACGACGGAGATGGATTGAAAGATATATTTGTAGCTAGTAGAAACAGCCATCTGAGTTATGGGACTATAGGGAACGGATATTTATTTCATAATGAAGGAGAAAACAAATACACACAAGTTGATTCCAAAGTATTCGAAAACTTGGGAATGGTAACCAGTGCAGCTTGGTTGGATGCAGATCAAGATGGAGACAAAGATATATTGGTTGTTGGTGAGTTTATGGAAATCAAGTTATTCCTAAACCAGGAAGGTAGTTTTGTGGAATCATCTAAAAAGTTCGGTCTCGCTCAGACTTCTGGAATTTGGAATACAATCCTAGTACATGATTTTAATCAGGATGGGAAGGAAGACTTTTTTGTTGGAAATGTCGGACTAAATACCTCACTTACTACGGATCATCTTCTTTGTATCAATGACTTTGATAGAAATGGCAGTACGGATCCAATATTATGTATTAGTGAAGATGGAAAATATATACCAATCCTAGATATGGATGAACTTATCTCCCAAGTGCCAGGTGTAAAGAAGAAATTCGTTTACTATGCTGATTATGCTAAGATGAGTATGAATGATATATTTGGACAGCAATTGGTGGATGAAGCGAAGAAGTTTGAACTAGATGTGCTTGAAAGTAGGATGTATCTGAGTAATGGGAATGGTTATAGTAAAGTAGATCTTCCGATTGAGATTCAATATTCATCAGTTTTTGCAGCAAGTGCATTAATGAGACCTAAAAAGAGATGGACAGGGCTGTTAGAGGAAGAAGGTATTGATGAAGTACAAGTAGTATATCTTGGAGGTAACAACTACAATATCAAACCCCAATATGGACGTGAAGATGCTTCTAGAGGATGGGAGTTGGAATATAAAGTGATAGATGGAAAAATAAAGTTTGAAAAGGAAGTAAACTCACTGCAAATTGAAGGTGAAATAAGAGACATAGAATTCTTAGATAACGCTACAATTTGTATAGGAATTAATGATGAAAAGATAAAATGCATAAGAATTTGATGAATTTAGAGAATATAAGAACTATTGTAGCGGCAGTGATGATTGCTTTCGTTTTGGTATCAGCGCAATCCTGCAAGTCAGAATACACTAAAATCGTAGAAAGCGAACTCGCTTCCGGAATCACTTACGATAGTTTGATCTTTGATCTGAAAATTGGTCAGACAAAAAAAGATTTCTATAAATATTGCTGGGATATGAATAAGGAGAAGCAGATTACGGCTGGTTCAGGAAATAAATATGCACTGTTTGTTTTACCGAAAGATAGCACTGACAAGTATCCAGATAAGATTAATGTAGAGTTCTATGGCATGTTCGATGAGGAAGAAGTCATGCATGGTATGGAGATGAAAATGGAATACTATTCTTGGGCTCCATGGTTAGATCAGTTTCAAGTAGATAAGCTGATGGCAAAGATTCAAGCTAAGATGATGAAAGATTATCCAGGCAACAACTTTATTGAAATCCCTGTAGGAGAAACAACAGCACTTGTTAAAGTAGATGGCAATAGGCAAATAAGAATGTATCCATTAACCGTAAAGCAAATTATGGTAAAGATCGAAGATTTAAGAACAAAGAACATATAGTCGAATACAAAGAGAGATGAAGTCGAAAACAGTAAACATAAGACGATGGATATAAAAAGAATAGCTACTATATTATTGGTCGCTGTATTGTTGATCATGGGTAGCTGTGGTACAGAAGTTAACGAAGGACCATTGTTTAAACTACTTGATAATAAAGCGATAGGTATTGAGTTTTCCAATGATCTGAAATATGATAAAGACTTCAATGTGTACAAATATCGAAACTTCTATAATGGTGGTGGTGTAGCGATTGGAGATGTAAATAATGATGGATTGATGGATATCTATCTGGTTTCTAATCAGAACAAGAACAAATTATTCCTTAACAAAGGAGGACTTAAATTCGAAGATATCACAGCACAATGTGGAGTAGGAGGTTCAAAGGCATGGTCTACAGGTGTCACTTTTGTTGATGTCAATCAAGATGAGATGATGGACATTTATGTTTGTAACTCTGGTGATGTAAATGGTGATAACAAAGAGAATGAGCTATTCATCAATAATGGTGATATGACATTTACAGAGTCAGCAGTAAAATACAACCTAAATGATCAAGGATATTCTACACACGCTTCATTCTTTGATTATGATAAAGATGGTGATTTAGATGTTTATCTTTTGAATAATTCATACCAGGCAATTGGGAGCTTCAATCTTAAGAAAAGTGAAAGAATGAACCACGATACGCTCGGTGGAGATAAGCTGATGCGAAATGATGGTGGCATTTTTAAGGATGTGAGTGCTGAAGCTAATATTTATAACAGTGTTATTGGATTTGGTTTGGGAGTAACGGTGTCAGATTTTAACAATGATACATGGCAAGACATCTTTGTATCTAATGACTTTTTTGAAAGAGACTACCTATATATCAATCAACAAGATGGAACATTCAAAGAAGATCTTACAAATCAAATAAATTCAACCAGTGCTGCTTCTATGGGAGCAGATGCGGCCGATATTGATAATGATGGAAATTCTGATTTATTTGTGACTGATATGCTACCGTCAGAATATGAAAGACTCAAAACAGTGACAACCTTCGACGATTGGGACAGATACAATTACAATCTTAAAAATGGCTACCATCATCAATTTACAAGGAACGTTTTACAACGAAATAATGGAAATGGGACATTCTCAGAGATATCAAGATATGCAGGAGTAGAGGCTTCTGATTGGAGTTGGGGAGCACTGTTTTTCGATATGAATAACGATGGGAATAAGGATTTATTCATAGCGAATGGAATCCTAAAAGATCTAACCAATCAAGACTATTTGCAATACATTGCCAACGAAAAAGTAGCAGAATCTATGATACAAAAAGATGGAGTAAACTACAAAGAGTTAATTGATATTATACCATCTAACAAAGTAAAAAATCAAGGATACCTAAATAATGGAAACTTGAAATTTGAAGCGGCAGAGTCAACTGGACTTTGGGAACCAAGTTTTTCAAATGGATCAGCCTATGGAGACTTAGATAATGATGGTGATCTTGATCTTATCGTGAATAATATCAGCATGCCTTGTTTTGTTTATGAGAACACGTTGAATGAAGAAAAGGCAAATTATATAAAGGTAGATTTGAAAAGCAATGGGTCGAGCTCTAGAGCTCTTGGTGCTAAAGTAGTAGTAACAGCTGGAGATAATACCTATACCTATGAAAACATGCCTACCAGAGGGTTCCAATCATCGATGGATCCAAGAATTAACGTAGGCGTAGGAACAGCAACTAAAGTTGATATAACAATCAAATGGATCTCAGGAAATACCACTGAGATAAAAAACATTGCTGTAAATCAAACATTGTCAATAGATGAGTCTGAGAGTTCTTCCAATAATCAAGATGACGGAACACCACATCTAGTATTTGCAAATGCTGAATCAAAGATAGATTACACCAAAAATGAAAACAGATACTCTGATTTCAATAGAGAAAGATTGATCTACCATATGAGAAGCAACGAAGGGGCTCGTGTGGGCCAAGGAGACTTAAATGGGGATGGTATCGGGGATCTTGTATTTCCAGGAGCTATGGGGAGTTTGACAGAAGTTCATTTTGGTACTACGGATGGCGCATATATAAAGCAAATACCTGACAGTATTTTAGAACTAGTAAAAGACGCAGAGCACACAAACTGTATCTTATTTGATGTTGATGGAGATAAGGACCTCGATTTATATCTTACGAGCGGTGGAGTAGAAATGTCAGAATACTCTCAATTTTTAAACGACAAATTATTAATTAATGATGGGAATGGACATTTCTCGAAATCTACTCATGAACTGCCAATTTCTATTGATAAAAAATCTATCAAAGCCGTTGATTATAGTGACATTGATGATGATGGTGATTTGGATATTGTAATTGGTGAACGTATTAAAATTGGTAAATATGGAATGCCTGCTTCAGGTTTTGTATTGCTCAATGATGGCAAAGGAAAATATTCAGATGTGACCAAAGACATCTGTCCAGATCTCGAAAATATAGGAATGATCACTGACCTTGAGTTTGCGGATATAGATAAAGACGGAGATGAAGATTTACTAGTAGTGGGAGAATTCATGGACATGCATCTATTCATCAATGAAAACGGGAAACTGGTTTCTAAAAAACTAAAATCGGATATTCCACTTAAAGGATGCTGGAATGATATCAACTTAGCTGACATAGACAATGATGGAGATCTAGATATTATAGCTTCTAACTTTGGGGAGAACAACAGATTTGAAGCCAGTGAAGAACGACCAATGAAGCTGTTTGTCGCAGATTATGATAACAACTCATTCCCTGAAGGTATCATGACGTTCCAAGCTAATGATGGTAAGGATTATCCATATGCGCTTCGTCACAACCTTATTGATCAAATGAAAGGCCTTAAGAAAAAGTATCCTGACTTTGAATCGTTTAAGAATGAAGACATGGTTGCGATTTTCACTAAAGAAGGATTGGAAAGATCAAAGTTATGGGAAGTGAATCAGTTGAAATCAGTTGTATTGTTGAATGAAGGAAATTACACATTCTCATCTGTAGATTTGCCTATTGAACTTCAGTTTTCATGCATGTACACATCAGAAGTATATGACTTTGATCAAGATGGAGATATGGATATTCTATTTGGAGGCAATCAATTTAGTGTGGTACCTGAAATGGGTATCTATGATGGTAGTTTTGGTGTTTATTTAGAAAATCAGGGCAACAACAAGTTTGTTACTTATAAAGATGGTGCTGGTTTGATGGTACAAGGTGAGATCAGAGATTTTGTATTGGACAATAATAAATTGATGGTAGTCAGAAGTAGAGATACTATCGAAACATTTAGTTTTTAAGAGATTATGAGAATAGTTGGAATATTGTTGGTGTTGTTATTGGCGGGGTGCAGTGTTGACCAAAAGAGTGATTCAAGTTTTAAAAAGTCTAATTCTGCTTTGACAGCATTGTCTTCAGAGCAATCCGGTATCACCTTTTCTAATAATCTCCATCCAACGAACCAATTAAACATTATAGAATATCTCTATTATTATAATGGCGGTGGGGTAGCCGTAGGTGATATTAATAATGACGGTTTGGAGGATATCTACCTTTCTGCAAATCAAGAAGCTGACAAATTATACTTGAATCAAGATAGTCTCTCTTTCAAAGATATAAGTACTTCATCTCAAATCGATCAATCAACAACCTGGTCAACAGGAGTATCAATCGATGATGTAAATGGCGATGGATGGAATGATATCTATGTTTGTAAAGTAAGCAAAATATCTGCTTCGGGTACTCATAATTTACTGTACATTAATAATGGGGACTTAACATTTACGGAATCTTCTGAAGTGTACGGCCTTGATTTTAGTGGTTATTCAACGCATGCTGGTTTTTTCGATTATGATCATGATGGAGACTTGGATATGTACCTTCTCAATCATTCTGTACATTCGGTAAGAAGCTATGGAAAAGCTGAAGTAAGAAGTGTTCAAGACTTGGAGTCGGGAGATAGATTATATGAAAATCGATTGAAAGACAATGAAAAAAGATTCATTGATGTAACTCAGAAAGCGGGCATTTATAGTAGTGCGCTTGGATATGGATTGGCGTTATCTATTGCTGATATCAATAATGATGGATGGGATGACATCTATGTTGGCAATGACTTTCATGAAAATGACTATATCTATATCAATAATAAAAACGGAACATTTACAGAATCACAAGATGACTTGATTCAACACAGTTCTAAGTTTACAATGGGAGTCGACATAACAGATATGAACAACGATGGATTATCTGAAATTTTTACAACAGATATGCTTCCATTTAAGAAGTCTGTAGCGATGAAGTCTGGCGGAGAAGATACCGATCAGATTTTTCAAGTAAGAAAAGACTTAGGCTTTGATGCTCAATACGCAAGGAATCACTTCCAAAAGCAAAAGGAAAATGGTGAGTTCATAGATATAGCTTTAGTAACTGAAACCTATGCTACCGACTGGTCATGGTCTGTTCTTTTGCAAGATTTCGACAACAATGGTAAGAATGATATCTACATCACAAATGGGATATTCAGAAGGCCTAATGATCTAGATTATATCAACTACATTAATAGATTAGGCGAACGAACAAACGAACCTGGGCAGTTGGAAAAAATGTTGGCCTTAATGCCTTCAGAGAAATTGCCAAATGTTCTATTTAGCCAAGATGAGAATGGAGAGTTTTCTAATTTAAATTCATCTTTTTCTGGCAAGCCTACTTTCTCGAATGGAGCTGCATAT
Organism: uncultured Saprospirales bacterium; assembly: GCA_913061325.1. Classification (GTDB taxonomy): domain Bacteria; phylum Bacteroidota; class Bacteroidia; order Chitinophagales; family Saprospiraceae; genus CAJXUU01. The sequence goes on from CAJXUU010000116.1 coordinate 13,961, forward strand.
GCTGACTTCGATAATGATGGAGATTTAGATTTAATTGTAAACAATATCAATGAGCCAGCTTCACTAATTGAGAATTTAAGTAAAAACGGTAAGAACTTCCTGTCAGTGAAGTTAGGAGAGAGTAGTACTGGAATGACAAATAAAGGAACAAAAATTAAGGTCTTTTGCGGTTCTAAAATATTTTCGAGTGAATATCAAACCACAAGAGGATATCAATCTTCAAGTACGCATAAGCTCCATTTTGGATTGGGTGATATAGAAAAAGTTGATTCTGTATATATTATATGGCCTGATGGTCAATACAAAGTGATAAAAGATCCAGTAATCAATAAAGAGTTAGTTCTTTTGAATCGAAAAGATTTACATAAGTATGAATACAAATCCTTCAAAAGTTCTCAGAAGACAACAGTTTTTGATTTTAAGCATTTAGAAAATCCGTTCAAAGATTATGATTATGAGAAGTTAATCCCAGAAGCCTTATCTAAAGAAGGACCAGCGGTTGCATATGCGGACATTAATGGAGACGGCATATCGGATTTATTCATAGGGAATGGTAGGTTTCAAGAGGCTAGACTTTACTTTGGAAAAGGGGATGGAAGTTTTGCATGGCAGAGTACACCAGATTTTAAATCGGATGCTAAATATGAAGATGTAGATGCTACGTTTTTTGATTTTGATAACGATGGAGATCTTGATCTTTATGTAGTAAGTGGTGGTAGCGATGTGAAGGAGTTGGATAAACTACTAGAAGATAGACTTTATCTCAATGACAAAGGAAAGTTATTTAGAGTTCCATTGTCATTACCTCATACAAATGGAAGTACGGTATCTGCAGCTGATTTTGATGGAGATGGATATACTGACCTATTTGTTGGGGCGAGATCAATTCCTAGTTCTTATGGGCTTTCTCCCTATAGTTTTGTTTTGAAAAACAAACAAGGAGGAGGCGTGGATATTGCGCTCAAGGTAAGACTTGGTATGGTTACGGATAGCGATTGGAAAGATATTGATGGTGATGGAGATATGGACTTGTTGACTTGTGGGGACTGGATGGATATTACCTTTCTCGAAAATCAAGGCGATGGGACATTAAAGATAAAAGAAGATGAAGCTTTAAATAATAGTGCAGGACTATGGAATAGCATAGAAGTGACAGATGTAAATAATGATGGACGTCTAGATATACTGGCAGGAAATGTGGGTACAAATTTCAAATGGAGATCGGACTCTACCAGAACTGTAGATATGTATGTTGTTGATTTAGATAAAAATGGGCAATCTGAACCAATCATTTTTACTCCGTATTTTGATGGTCGAAAACCATTTGTAGGACTTGAACGATTGCTATCTCAAGCGCCATTGTTAAAAAAGAAATATCAGAAATTTTCTGACTTTGCTAAGGTGGATGACATCACAGATCTAATTGGTGATGAGGAAGCAGCAATTATAGAACACAAAACAATACAGGAACAAAGATCAATGGTCTATATAGCCAGCAATAAAGGTTACATAGCTGTTCCACTACCAAAAGAGGCGCAATACACAACCATTCAAGATTTTGAAGTGTCAGATAAAGGAGAGATCTTCTATGTTAGTAATCATCTTAATTTTTTAACGGAGTTGGGTGAAAATTCAGGTATGAGTGGAGCTGTATTGGGGAAATATTTAGATGCTGAAAGTGGATTCGAAAATATAATTGAATTAGAGCTGTCTCTTATACACATCTGACGCTGCCGACGAAGAGGATAGTGTAG
>CAJXUU010000117.1 GCA_913061325.1 uncultured Saprospirales bacterium
GAGATTTCTGCCTGTCTCGTGGGCTCGGAGATGTGTATAAGAGACAGATCATATAGGTAAAGCAAGCACTATCGCAGGGTTAACTTCTTCGGATGTTGTATATGTAGGAACTGATCTGGGGTTGTTTTATTTTTTTGAATATGATTCTATGCCTAAACAAGTTGTAGGTATACTGAACGGAAAAAATATAAGTTGTCTTTCGGCATATAATGATAAGACAATATGGGTAGGGACATCAAATGATGGCCTATATTATTTAGATAAAAATCAAAAAATAGATTCAATAAATATAATAGAATGTATAGGCACAAATGTAATAAACGATGTTGTGCAATTTGATAATTTTGTATTTGTAGCTACTCCAGTTGGAGTAGTAAGGTTTGATTTGCGAACTCAAGCATGTTCAATACTAAATGAATTTACGGGGCTATTTACCAATTCTGTTAATAAAATACATATAAAATCTTTGGATTCTATTTACCTGAGTCAAAATAAAGAACTTGTTATGGTGGATAATTCATTATTCGACATAGCATCTACTGATCCAAACCTTGTTTTAAAAGATATTTATGTTAATAACCTTCTTTATAACTCAAAAAAGAAGTTGTTTGAGTTTAATCATGATAATAATAACATCGAATTTCAGTTTGATTTTTATACTTATAGGAATGTAGGTAACAAAATGCTGCAACATAAATTTGTTGGAGATAGTCTATGGAATACATCAAAAGATTTGAATTTGAGATTTCCTTCTTTAGAACCAAGTACCTATTCTTTAGAGGTGAGAGGAATGTTTGCAAATACAGAACACACTGGTTCTCGGTCGTTTGAATTTACTATTCGACCTCCTTGGTGGCAGACTTTATGGGCAAGATTATTAGGATTGTGTACTATTGGCTTATCTATTTATTTATATGTTGCAAGACGAAGTAGAAGAATACAAGAACAAGAAGCATCCAAAAGAGAATATCTACAACAAATAAATAAAGTAAAGGATCAAGCCTTACAATTGCAAATGAATCCGCACTTCATATTCAATGCGATGAATGCGATCCAAAATTTCATCACGAGTGGTAGAGAAAAAGATGCTACGATGTACTTAGCTAAATTTGCTAAGCTAATTCGACTTATTTTTGAATATTCTAATACAAACTTGATAAGTATGGAAGCTGAACTAGAGTTTGTTAACTTATATGTTGAGTTAGAACAATTAAGATTTAATAATAGAATAAGTTGTGCTCTTCATATTAGTGAAAGTATCGATAATGAAAAGGATATTTTACTTGTGCCACCCTTATTAATACAGCCTATAATTGAGAATTCATTTAAACACGGGTTATTTCATAAATTAAATGGGGGCGAGCTCAGTATAAGTTACGATTTAGAGAAGGATACTATTGTGACAGTTATAGAAGATAATGGAATTGGTAGAGAGGCTTCTAGGACATTACAGGGAGAAAGGTTTAATAAGGATCGACATTCAGGGATGAAAAATATTACCCAGCGTCTTGAAATATTTAAATTTAATATGCCGAACTACGAGAATAATATGTTAGTGGAAGATCTGTATTGTGAAGGAAAGCCTTGTGGTACAAAAACAACAATAAAAGTTACAATAGATGAAAACAAGCAAGCAATATCTTAAAGCATATATCATTGAAGATGAATTGGCTGGTTTCGAAAATTTATCACAAATTCTTACAAAGTATTGTAGCAATGTGCTTTTGATAGGTAATGCTTTTACAATCAAAGATGCAGTAGCAGAAATTCCAGTGTTAGAACCAGATGTGGTTTTTCTAGATATTGAATTGCCACGAGAAAATGGATTCCAATTGTTCAAGTATTTTCCTAATCATAGCTTTGATGTGATTTTTACAACAGCATACTCAGAATACGCTGTTAAAGCTTTTAATTATTCTGCTATTCATTATATTCTTAAGCCTATTGATATTGATGAACTTCAAAAAGCGCTTCGTAAAGTAAATACGAATTCAGAAAACATAGCTAAGGAAAGACAAATAGCCATATGGAAAGAGGCGAAAGACAATAACTTAAATAAGATTGTTTTACCAACTTATGAAGGCCTTCATTTTGTTGATGTAGATGAGATAATTTGGTGTGAAGCAAGATCAAATTACACGCATTTTTATATATCTGGGTATGAAAATCTACTTGTTTCAAAGAGTTTGAAAGTTTATGAGGAAATACTTTCCAGTAAAGCATTTTTTAGAGCAAGTCGATCAAGTTTGATAAATATTTATCACATTGTACATTGTAGCAATCATAAAAAAATGGAAATAACCATGACAGATGATTCAGTCATTTTGTTGAGTGAAAGGCGGAAGGCAGCGTTTAAAGAATTGGTCATGACTGATCAATGAAGTTAATATAATCTGATTTTTTAGTAAATATTCAACTTTTTGGTAGGGACACTTTTACTTTTATCCAATTTAATGAATAAAGAATTATATTATTAATGTTAAGGACATTGTTAATCATTGATGAATTATAATTCAGATTAATTCAGAAATACCAATATTAATTTGGTGACTTATAATGCGTTTGATATAAAGGAGTGAATATTTTCATCATATATAAAAAATCCTTTATATGACGGGGCGTATACGAAGTGTATTTATTAATTTTATTTGTAATTATTGTAAGGATTAGTTTGCATAATTGCTTTATCATTTGTACATTTGCACCCGATTTAGAAACAAACACTTTTAATAAAGGCTATGAATCAAAAAATTAGAATAAAGCTTCGTTCTTACGATCATAATTTAGTTGATAAGAGTACGGAGAAGATCGTGAAGACTGTGAGAAACAGTGGAGCGGTTATTTCTGGTCCGATTCCGCTGCCCACTAAGAAAGAAATATTTACAGTCTTGCGTTCACCGCACGTAAATAAGAAATCTCGTGAGCAGTTCCAGATGAGAACACACAAACGATTGATTGAAATATTTACACCTACTCAGAAAACTGTAGATGCACTATCGAAGCTTGAACTTCCAAGTGGCGTAGATATCCAAGTCAAATTGACATAATTTCATTTTTTTGAAAATAACAAATGTAAATTGGCATTGTTAGCTGTTTACGTTAGTAATTATATAAACCTATAATATGAATGGAATAATAGGTAAAAAAATTGGTATGACCAGCATCTTCAATGAAGATGGAAGGAATATTAGTTGTACAATAGTTGAAGCTGCACCGAATGTAGTTACTCAAGTTAAAAGCGAAGATACTGATGGGTATTCAGCAATACAGTTGAGTCATGGTGAAGCTAAGGCAAAAAAAGGACGTACTTCTAAAGCGCTTCAAGGACATTATGAAAAAGCTGGTACCACACCAAAAAGAAAGTCTATTGAATTTAGAGATTGTACGCTAGAAAAGTCTTTGGGTGACACGGTAGCAATTACTGATATTTTCGAAGAAGGAGATATTGTAAGAGCAATCGGAAGATCAAAAGGTAAAGGTTTTCAAGGGGTAGTAAAGAGACACAAGTTTAGAGGTGTTGGAGATGCTACACACGGTCAACACAACAGATTAAGAGCTCCTGGTTCTATTGGTGCGGCTTCTTACCCAGCGAAAGTTGTTAAAGGTATGAAGATGGCTGGAAGAATGGGTGGTGACAGAATCACTATTAAGAATCTTGAAGTTGTTAGGATCTTAGAAGAGAAAAATCTATTGTTAATCAAAGGTGCTATACCAGGACATAAAGGGTCTATTGTAGTCATCGAAAAATAACAAGTAAGATGAAATTAGATATAGTAAATACAACAGGTGCATCAACTGGTAAAAGCATTGAGCTTCCAGAGTTAATATTTGGTATTGAACCAAATGAGCATGCTGTATACCTTGCAGTGAAGCAATATAATGCAGCACAAAGACAAGGGACACATAAAGCGAAGGAGAAGGGTGAAATCACAGCTTCTACTCGTAAAATTAAAAAGCAGAAAGGAACAGGTACCGCAAGAGCTGGTTCTTTGAAGTCAGGTGTTTTTAGAGGTGGGGGTAGAATATTTGGACCTAGGCCTAGAAATTATGATTTCAAGTTAAATAAAAAGGTTAAAGCATTAGCTAGAGCATCTGCATTTTCTCATAAAGTAAGTAATGGAAATCTATCTGTGATAGAAGATTTTACTTTTGATGCTCCTAAAACGAAAGATTTTAAGGCTGTATTAGGTGGTCTGTCTTTAGAAGGAAAGAAATCATTATTCATAACTACTGATCATAATGCAAATGTATATGTATCAAGTAGAAATATTCAAAGAACACAAGTTGTAAGTGTTGACGAGGTAAATACTTACCAAATCATGAATGCAAACAATGTTGTTATTTCTGAAGGTGCGGTGGGTAAATTGAAAGAATTATACGCCAAATAAATATAAAGTAAGATGGCTAAGAATATACTTATAAAACCGATCATTTCTGAAAAATCAGAAATATTGTCAGCGAAAAGTCCAAGTCAATACAGTTTTGTAGTGAATAAGACAGCTAACAAAATTGAGGTGAAAAAAGCTGTAGAGGATATGTATCCTGGAGTGAAAGTGACGAGAGTAAATACTGCCACTATGCCAGCAAAAGCAAAATCTAGAAATACTAGAGCAGGGGTATTGAAAGGAAGAGTTAGTGGTTACAAAAAAGCATTTGTAACACTTGCAGAAGGAAGTGAAATAGATTTCTTCGGAGAAGTTTAATCTGCAGATCATAATATAGCGAATGTGATGAAAATTAGAAATTGATTATTGGTTCAATTCTGGTTTATATAATACATACTTGATAAAAAGATAAAGACATGCCAATAAAAAAATATAATCCGGTTACACCGGGTACTAGAACCAGGGTAGGTAATGCTTATTCAGAGGTTACTACACAAAAGCCAGAGAAGAGTCTTACTAGTGGTAAGAGTAAATCAGGTGGTAGAAACCATGATGGTAAAATGACCATGAGACATATTGGTGGTGGTCATAAAAAGAAATATAGAATTGTAGATTTTAAAAGAGAGAAGGATAATATTCCTGCAAAAGTAAAATCTATTGAATACGATCCGAACAGAACAGCATATATCGCTTTATTGTGGTATGCCGATGGAGAGAAAAGATATATTGTCGCTCCTGATAAGTTAACTGTTGGAATGGAAATTATATCTGGCGAAAAAGCTCTTCCAGAAGTGGGAAATGCATTGTTCTTAAGAGATGTTCCATTAGGTTCTCCAATTCATGCTATAGAAATGACTCCAGGAAAGGGAGCTGCTTTAGCAAGATCAGCGGGTACTTACGGTACACTAGTAAGTAGAGAAGGAAAATACGTTATCGTTAAATTGCCTTCAGGTGAAGTAAGAAAAATCTTATCAACTTGTAAAGCAACTATAGGGACAACAAGTAATCCAGATCACGGTCTTACAGTACTTGGTAAAGCGGGTAGAAAAAGATGGTTAGGAAGAAGACCTAGAGTTAGAGGAGTAGCAATGAACCCAGTAGATCACCCGATGGGTGGGGGTGAAGGTAGATCTTCAGGAGGTCACCCAAGGTCAAGGACTGGTGTAATGGCAAAAGGTCAGAAAACTAGAAACCCTAAAAAAGCTTCGAACAAGCTTATAGTAACAAGAAGAAAGAAAAAATAATCATTAGCAATTAATACAATATAATGGCTAGATCAATAAAAAAAGGACCATACGTTTTTCACAGACTTTTAGAGAAGATTGAGAAAGCGCAATCATCAGAAAGAAAGTCAGTAATCAAGACTTGGTCAAGATCTTCAATGATCATACCGGGAATGGTTGGACTAACGATAGCGGTTCATAATGGAAAAACTTTTGTACCTGTATTCGTAACTGAAAACATGGTAGGTCATAAACTTGGCGAATTTTCTCCTACGAGAACGTTCAAAGGCCATGGAGGTAAGAAGTAATTATTAGCGAAAGCTAGAAAATTTATATAGCATGGAAGCTGTTGCAAAATTAAGAAATTGTCCGATGTCGGCTAGAAAGATGAGAATCGTAGCTGATAATATCAGAGGAAAATCTGTGGACGAAGCTTTAAATATTTTAAAGTTTACCAAGAAGGAAGCTGCAACTTGGTTGGAAAAAGTAGTAGTCGCTGCTGTAGCTAATTGGGAAAATAAAGGGGACATGGTATATAGTGCCGCCGATTATGATCTCAAAATAAAGACGGCCTTCGTAGATGAAGGGACAATGCTCAAGAGGTTTAGACCAGCTCCACATGGAAGAGCTCACAGAATCAGAAAGAGACAAAACCACGTAACTATCATTGTAGAAAATGCAGTTGCGATTGAAGAAACTAACTCAGTAGAACAAGTATAACTATTAAGATATGGGTCAAAAGACAAATCCAATAGGTAATAGATTAGGAATCATCAGAGGATGGGATTCTAATTGGTACGGAGGTAAAGATTTCGGAGCTAAAGTAGTAGAGGACGAAAAGATTAGAAGGTATCTAAATGCAAGAATCACAAAAGGTGGTCTAGCTAAGATAGTAATCGAAAGAACTCTCAAGAGAGTTACTGTAACTATACATACTTCTAGGCCAGGTATTATTATCGGTAAAGGTGGATCTGAGGTAGATAGAATTAAAGAAGAGCTCAAGAAATTGACTGGCAAAGATATCCAAATCAATATTGTTGAGATTAGAAAACCTGAGCTTGATGCTTCAATAGTTGGAGAAAGTATAGCAAAGCAGATCGAATCAAGGATTAATTATAGAAGAGCTATAAAAATGTCTATTCAATCTACTATGAGAGCTGGAGCTGAAGGAATAAAGGTTAGAATTTCTGGTAGACTTAATGGTGCAGAGATGGCAAGGTCTGAAGAGTATAAAGATGGGAGAACACCATTGCATACTTTCAGAGCTGATATCGACTATAAGTTACAAGAAGCGTTAACAGTTTATGGTAAAATAGGTATCAAAGTATGGATCTGTAAAGGTGAAGTACTTGGAAAAAGAGACCTTTCACCAAATGTAGGAGTTGATTCTGGAAAAGGCGGAAGAGGCGATAGAAGAGGCGGAAGAGATAATAGAAGAGGAAACGATAGAAGAAGATAATTAAGTCAATTTGTTGTACCTTTGGCCAACTTTTTAAAAAGTAGGTGAAAATATAAAAGCATTTTTAAGATGTTACAACCGAAAAGAACAAAATATAGAAAGCAGCAGAAGGGTAAATTAAAAGGAATAGCTCATAGAGGTAGTACTATTAATTTCGGTTCTTTTGCTTTAAAATCGATGGATGAGAAGTTTATCACAAACAGGCAGATTGAGTCTGCTAGGATTGCGATGACAAGATTCATGAAGAGAGAAGGTAAAGTGTGGATTAGGATATTTCCTGACAAGCCTATTACCAAGAAACCTGCAGAAGTTAGGATGGGTAAAGGTAAGGGAGCTCTTGATCATTGGGTAGCGGCTATAAAACCAGGTACTATTATGTTCGAAATGGACGGAGTACCAGTTGAAGTAGCACAAGAAGCGATGAGATTAGCTGCACAAAAACTTCCAGTTAAGACAAAGTTTGTTGTAAGAAGAGACTTTGCATAATTTGGTTAAATATTAAAGTTGAACAAATGGCAACTAAGAAATTTATTGAGCTTCAGGAGCTCGCAGATGATGTTTTAAAAAACGAGTTAGTAGAAGCAAAGACTGATCATAGTAAAATGAAGTTTGAGCATGCTATTAAAGGATTAGAGAATCCTCTAGTACTTAGAGAGGTGAAAAAAGATATCGCTAGACTTCAGACTGAAATAAGAAGAAGAGAAATAGCGGCTATGTCACCAGAGCAATTAGCTAGAAGAACTAAGATTAGAGCAAGAAGAAAATAATACGGCTTAAGCTGCAAATTAATTTAGCAATGACAGAAAGAGCATTACGTAAACAAAGGGTAGGTGTAGTTTCCAGTAGTAAAATGGATAAATCTATATCTGTGCTTGTTGAAAGAAAATTGAGACATCCTATTTACGGTAAATTCGTAAAGAAATCTAAGAAATTTATTGCACACGATGAAAAAAACGAGTGTAATGAAGGTGATAAGGTGAAGATCATGGAGTGTCGTCCTCTTAGTAAGAGAAAAAGATGGAGACTTATTGAAATTCTCGATAGGGCTAAATAGTATATTCATAACGCTATAAACATTTTTAGCAATGATACAACAAGAATCAAGACTCAAGGTAGCTGACAATAGTGGTGCTAAAGAGGTACTATGTATTAGGGTACTAGGTGGGTCGAAAAGAAGATATGCATCTGTAGGAGACCAAATAGTGGTTACTGTAAAAGATGCTAACCCGGGTGGGGTTAAAAAGGGTACAGTTTCGAGAGCTGTTATCGTTAGAACTAGAAAGGAAATTCGTAGAAAAGACGGCTCTTATATCAGATTTGATGACAATGCAGTAGTATTGTTGACAGAGTCTGAAGAACCAAGAGGAACTAGAATTTTTGGACCTGTAGCGAGAGAGTTAAGAGATGGTGATTATATGAAGATAATATCTTTAGCACCGGAGGTACTTTAATTTGTTGAACATTTAGCATTTAAGAAATGAGTAACAGTAAAAGATTTGCACCTAAATTTAAGATAAAGAAGGGTGATAAAGTAAAGGTAATATCAGGTTCCAATAAAGGATCTACTGGTGATGTATTAGAGATTCATACAAAGACAGGTAAGGCTGTTGTAGAGGGTGTGAATTTAGCTAAGAAGCACACAAAGCCTACAAATGATAATCCTGGTGGAATCAATGAGATTTCACTTCCAATAGATATATCAAATCTTGCATTTATTGATTCGAAATCTGGAGAAGCTACGAGAGTAGGTTACAGAATAGAGGAAGGAAAAAGTGTAAGATATTCTAAAAAATCTGGAGAAACTATCAAGTAATGAGTTATATACCAAGATTAAAGACAAAATATAGAGAAGAGATAATCTCTACTTTGAATGAGCAGTTTGGATATAAATCTATCATGCAAGTTCCAAAACTAGAGAAAATATGTATCAATCAAGGTGTAGGTGATGCTACACAAGATAAGAAGTTGGTAGATAACGCTCTTGAAGAAATAACAAAAATTGCTGGTCAAAAAGCGGTTCCTGTAAAAGCAAGAAAATCTGTATCTAACTTTAAGTTAAGAGAAGGAATGCCTATCGCTGCTAGAGTGACACTAAGAGACGAGCAAATGTATGAATTCTTAGATAGATTAGTTTCTGTTGCTTTACCAAGAGTAAGAGACTTTAGAGGAATCAATGATAAGAGTTTTGATGGGAGAGGAAATTACTCTTTAGGAATCAAAGAGCAAATTATTTTTCCAGAGATCGTACTTGATAGAGTTAATAAAATAACTGGTATGGATATCAACTTTGTGACTTCAGCAAATACCGATGCAGAGGCATTGGCTTTATTGAAAGCACTAGGAATGCCATTCAAAAATCAGAATAACTAATATACTATGGCAAAGAAATCATTAATAGCTAGAGAGGTCAAAAGACAGAGACTAGTCGCTAAGTATGCAGAGCTAAGAGCTCAGTTAAAAAAGGAAGGAAAGTGGGATGAACTTGATAAGTTGCCTAAGAATTCTTCCGCAGTAAGACTTCATAATAGATGTCAACTTACCGGACGGCCAAAAGGTTATATGAGAAAGTTTGGTATCAACAGAGTAACATTTAGACAAATGGCACTTGATGGTAAAATACCTGGTATAACTAAGGCAAGTTGGTAAAATAGGGCTTTGTTCTATTAGAAACACAAACTAATATAAAGTAAAAGATATTATATATGATAACTACTGATCCAATAGCAGATTATCTTACGAGATTAAGAAATGCGCAGAAGGCTGGCCACAGAACCGTTGTGATTCCTGCATCAAAAATGAAAAAAGGTATAACTGAGATCTTATATGATCAGGGTTTTATTCTTAAATACAAATTTGATGATTCTGAAGGAATTGGTGGTGTGATCAAAATTGCAATAAAATATGATCCAGACACTAAAGAACCTGCCATTAAGAAGTTAGGCAGAATTAGTAAGCCTGGTTTAAGAAAATATTCACCTGCAAATGCGATACCTAGAATTATTAATGGTTTAGGTGTTTCAATTGTGTCAACATCAAAAGGATTGTTGACAGATAAGCAGGCAAGAAATCAAAATGTTGGTGGCGAACTTGTTTGCTACATATACTAATAACAATATTTTAAAATTAATATCATGTCAAGAATAGGCAAAGCACCAATATCAATTCCTGGAGGCGTTACCATAACTGTAGATAAATCTAATGTTGTTAAGGTAAAGGGACCAAAAGGCGAATTAGCTCAACAAGTAGATCAAGATCTTACAGTTGAAATTAAAGATGGTGAAGCAGTATTATCTAGACCGACCGATCAAATTAGACATAAATCTATTCATGGTTTATTTAGGTCTCTTATATCTAATATGGTTACTGGTGTAACTGAAGGTTATACAAAGGAGATGGAGTTAATAGGAGTAGGTTATAGAGCTGGTAATACAGGAAACTTACTTGAATTAACTTTGGGTTATTCGCACCCTATTTATTTCTCAATTCCTAGTGAATTAAAGTTGGAAACTAAAATGGAGAAAGGTACTCCACCAACAGTAATACTCAATGGTATTGACAAACAATTAATAGGTCAAGTAGCTGCAAAAATTAGAGCTTTTAGAAGTCCTGAACCATATAAGGGTAAAGGAATAAGATTTAAAGGTGAAGAAATTAGAAGAAAAGCTGGTAAGACAGCGGCTAAATAATTAGTGTGCACAAAGTAACGTTGCGCAAGATTAAAATAAAATACATCAGAGATGATTTCTAAATTAAAAAGTAGACGGAGAATACAGAAAAGGATTAGGAAGAAAGTTAGTGGAGTTTCTACTAAGCCTAGATTATCTGTATTTAGAAGTAACAAAGCTATTTCGTGTCAATTAATTGACGATATTAATGGAGTTACATTGGCTAGTGCATCTTCAACAGAGGTGAAGTCAGATGGTAATAAATCAGAAATCGCTAAACAAGTTGGAGCATTAATAGCAGATAAAGCAAAAGCTATAGGTTTAGATGCAGTAAAATTTGATAGAGGTGGTAATTTATACCATGGTAGAGTGAAGTCTTTAGCTGATGGTGCCAGAGAGGCAGGTTTAAATTTTTAAAAAGAAGAAACGATGGCAAAAAATACTGATAGAGTAAAACCAGCTGACGCTGAACTTAAAGAGAAGTTAGTTAATCTAAGTCGTGTTGCTAAAGTAACTAAAGGGGGTAGAACATTTAGTTTTTCTGCACTTGTAGTTGTTGGTGATGAAAATGGCACAGTAGGACATGGTATTGGTAAAGCAAGGGATGTTTCTTTGTCAATATCTAAGGCAGCTGATGATGCTAAGAAAAATCTAGTTAAAGTACCGATTTATAAAGGTACTATTCCTCATGAGCAGTTAGGAAAATATGGTGCTGGTAAGGTTTTAATAAAGCCAGCTGCTGACGGTACGGGTGTAATAGCCGGTGGTGCGATGAGAGCTGTATTAGAAATTGCTGGTGTTCATAATGTATTAGCAAAGTCACAAGGTTCTTCAAATCCTCATAATGTTGTTAAAGCAACTGTTGATGCATTGAAAAGACTTAGAAGTCCTTTGCAAATTGCTAAAGATAGAGGTATATCATTGAATAAACTTTTTGAAGGATAGTCAATACTTAAAGACCATGATGAAATTGAAAGTTACTCAAGTAAAGAGTGTTATAGACAGATCTAAGAGACAAAAAGATACTATGTATGCTTTAGGTCTTAGAAAAATGAATCAAGTAGTAGTGAAAGAAGCTACACCTCAGATAGTGGGAATGCTTGGTAAGGTGAAACATTTAGTTAATATCGAAGAGGCATAATCTTCGTAGAAAGATAAAAGTTATGGAACTACATAATCTTAGGCCTGCTAAAGGGGCAACAAAGTCAGATAGGAGACTCGGTAGAGGTCAAGGTACGGGTACTGGAGGTACTGCAGGAAGAGGACATAAAGGAGCTAAATCAAGATCTGGGTATAGTAGAAAAAGAGCATTTGAAGGTGGACAAATGCCACTACAGATGAGACTTCCTAAAAGAGGTTTTAAAAATATAAATAGAGTTGAGTATGTTGGAATCAACGTAGCAAGACTTCAAGATTTATCTGAAAAATATAACTTGTCAGAAATTTCTGAAACAACATTGGCAGCTGCTGGCATAGTAAAGAAAAATGACAAAGTAAAGGTACTCGGTAACGGAGAACTTTCTGCAAAGTTGACTGTATCAACTAGTGCGATTTCAAAATCTGCCAAGGAGAAGATCGAAGGTGCAGGTGGTTCTGTTAATATTGGATAAGAAATAGAAATGAACAAGTTCATAGAAACAATTAAGAATATTTGGAAGATTGATGAGTTAAGAGGAAGAATTCTCTTTACTCTTTTGATTTTAGCGGTATATAGATTAGGATCTTTTATCGTTCTTCCTGGTGTAAATCCTGAAGTTTTGGATACAGCTTCTTCTGGAAGCGGTCAAGGACTATTGGGTTTGATTAACATCTTTACAGGAGGTGCCTTTAGTAAGGGGGCGATTTTTGCACTAGGTATTATGCCTTACATTACTGCGTCGATTATTATTCAATTATTAGGATTTGCTGTTCCTTATTTTCAGAGACTTCAGCAAAAAGAAGGTGAATCTGGAAGAAAGAAAATAACGCAGATAACTAGAATGCTTACAGTAGCAATCACGTTAGTTCAGGGAAGTGGTTATTTAGCATATATAACTTCACAAGGAGCAATGTCTCCGCATATTTCACAATCTATTTTCTGGTTTAGTAATATTATAATACTTTCATCAGGAACTATATTTGCGATGTGGCTTGGTGAAAAAATTACTGATAGAGGTATAGGTAATGGTATTTCATTACTGATTATGATAGGTATAATTGCATCTTTACCAGGGGCATTTATAGCGGAAGTACAAGCTAAGTTTGCGGGTACACCATTAGTGTTGATTATTGAATTTGCAATTTTCTTTTTAGTTGTAGTTGCAACGATCCTTATTGTGCAGGGAGTAAGAAGAATACCTATTCAATTTGCGAAGAGAATGGTTGGTAGATCTTCTGGTGACCTACCGATGGCAGGTGCTAGAGATTTTATTCCATTAAAGGTTAATGCCGCTGGAGTAATGCCAATAATATTTGCTCAAGCAATCATGTTTTTGCCGCTTACAGTTGCTCAATTTTTTAATGAAAACGCTGCGGCTGAAAGTTCATTCCTGGCTTCATTAAATGATTGGAAATCTATTCCATACAATGTAGTTTTCTTTTTATTGGTAGTTATATTTACTTATGTGTATACTGCCTTATTAGTAAATCCACAACAGTATGCAGAGTACTTAAAAAGACAAAATTCGTTTATACCTGGAATTAAACCTGGTACTCAGACGCAAGATTATATTGATACATTGACTACAAGAATTACATTGCCTGGATCTATATTTTTAGGTTTAATATCAATTCTTCCGGCTTTCATAGCTAAGTTTGGTGTTAATGATGGTTTTGCATTATTTTTCGGAGGAACATCATTGTTAATATTAGTTGGTGTAGTATTAGATACGCTACAACAGATTGAAAGTTACCTATTGATGAGAAAGTATGATGGTCTTGTTAAATCTGGAAGATTAAAAGGTAGAAGTGGAATGCAACAAATTGGCGCTAGCTTCTAATAATAATAGTACAACTTATTAAGTATATCTGTCAACTTCTATAATAGGATAGACAGCAAAAATATTGAGTTGCTGAAGTGTCGCTCTAAAACCAATTGTAGATAGAATATATAAATAATTGGTGGTGCTTAGAATATAGTTTGATTAATGATAAATATATTTGAGTGTCGTAATGGAATTTTGTTGGAGGAATTGATTGGGTGAAAGCAATTAATATATGTTTAATAAAAAATTGTTTTATAAACAGTTGATTTTTAAATAAAAAAGTGGATATTTGCACTCCGAAAAAAAAGGACTAGTACATTTTACTAGTTAATTATTGAAAGTATCAATTAGAAATGGTACTTATCTAAAGAATATAATGGCAAAGCAAGACTTAATAAAACTAGACGGTATAATTGATGAAGCATTATCTAATGCTATGTTTAGAGTTAGATTAGAAAATGGGCACTTAATAGTAGCTACGATATCAGGAAAGATGAGGATGAATTACATCAGAATACTTCCTGGGGATAAAGTAGCTGTGGAAATGTCTCCATATGATTTGTCACGGGGTAGAATAACATACAGATATAAATAAGCCGAAAGGTATTAAATATATATACTAATGAAAGTAAGAGCATCAGTAAAGAAGAGATCTGCAGATTGCAAGATCGTTAGAAGAAAGGGGAGACTTTATGTGATAAACAAAAAGAATCCTAGATTTAAGCAAAGACAAGGTTAATAATCTAAAGTATAATAACATGGCAAGAATTGCTGGGGTAGATTTACCTAAAAACAAAAGAGGTGTTATTGGTCTTACCTATATCTATGGTATTGGAAGGTCTAGATCTGAAGAAATATTGGCAATAGCTGAAATTTCTGTTCACACAAAAGTGAAAGAATGGACTGATGATAATATCAAAATGATATCTGGTCTAATCCAAAATCAGTACAGAGTAGAAGGGGAACTTAGAAGTGAAATCCAAATGAATATCAAAAGATTGATGGATATAGCTTGTTATAGAGGACTTCGTCATAGAAAGGGTTTGCCTTTAAGAGGTCAAAGAACTCAGACAAATGCTCGTACTAGAAAGGGTAAGAAGAAGACTGTTGCTAACAAGAAAAAAGCAACTAAATAATAAATCTTAATTAGTTAGAATTATGGCTAAAGGAAAAAAAGTTAAAAAGAGAAACGTAAAAGTTGATTCGGCTGGAATAGTTTATATTCAAGCGAGTTTCAACAATATAATAATCTCTCTTACTAACAAGCAAGGTCAAGTAATAAGTTGGTCTTCTGCTGGGAAAGCTGGTTTTAGAGGTTCTAAAAAGAATACTCCATATGCAGCGCAAATGGCAGCAAACGATGCAGCTTCATCAGCATATGAAGCAGGAATGCGAAGTGCTGAGGTTTTTGTGAAAGGGCCTGGTTCAGGTAGAGAATCTGCAATAAGAGCTGTAGATGCTTCTGGAATCAAAGTTACTAAGATCAAAGATGTTACCCCTATACCTCATAATGGGTGTAGACCTCCTAAGAAAAGAAGAGTTTAATATTCAGTTTATTAACTGATAAAATATATAGTCAATGGCAAGATATACTGGACCAAGAACTAAAAAAGCAAGAGCCTTAGGCGAAGCTATCTTTGGTGCTGATAAAGCATTTGAAAGAAGAAAATATCCTCCAGGTCAACATGGTGGCGGCGGTAAAAGAAGAAAGCAAAAATCTGATTATGCCCTACAGTTGATGGAGAAACAAAAAGCTAAATATACATATGGTATTTTAGAGCGTCAATTTAGAGGTTTGTTTAAAAAAGCAAGAGCATCACAAGGTATTACAGGTGAAGTTTTATTACAACTTTGCGAGTCTAGATTAGACAACGTAGTTTTCAGAATGGGAATTTCTCCTTCTAGAAGTGGTGCTAGACAATTAGTATCTCACAGACACATTACTGCTGTCTCTTATACACATCTCCGAGCCCACGAGACAGGCAGAAATCTC
>CAJXUU010000118.1 GCA_913061325.1 uncultured Saprospirales bacterium
AGATTTCTGCCTGTCTCGTGGGCTCGGAGATGTGTATAAGAGACAGATTCTATATTGTTTTTTTTAGAAAAACTAACATCTATGATCCAAGATTTTATATCAGGATTCACTTCCTATTTCGGAGCATTTAATTTTGTAATTAAACATCGACTTTACAAACACTTGATCATTTCAGGGCTCATAAGTCTTATTGTAGGTGCGATTATAATAGTAACTTCATATGCAATATCAGATAATATCAGCGATTTCCTAGCAAGTTTCTACCCTTGGGAATGGGGTGCTGATTATGTTAATACTTTTCTAGAATATGTTTCTGGTGGCTTGATCCTAGTGACAGGTTTTTTACTATTTAAATATATTCTATTGGTTCTCATCTCTCCATTCATGGGACCTCTATCCGCAAAAGTCGAAACGATAATAACGAATAAAGGCGGTAATTCAAAGTTTAGCATCAAACAAATCAGCTATGAGATGGTCCGAGGTTTACGGATTGCAATCAGGAATATTACACGAGAGATATTTATCACACTATTATTATTACTATTAAGCCTTATACCTCTAATTACTGTATTTATTACTCCAATTATTTTTCTAGTACAAGCCTATTTTGCTGGTTTTGCAAGTTTTGACTATTTTCTAGAACGGCGCACCAGTGTATCTCAGAGCGTTCGATATATAAAACAACACAGATGGCAAGCTGTAGGGAATGGCACTGCGTTTTTATTACTACTCCTCATCCCAGTTATTGGACTCTTTTTCGCTCCAGTTTTAGGTACTGTAGCAGCTACCAGAACCGCAATAAAGAATAATGATACACCTGATGTAATCTAATTTTCATACTTTTATCAATAAGAGATCAAGGTTTATCATACTTTACCAACCTTTGGTCTAGTTGAATAAGCAGTTATCACAAAAGCATATTATCTTGCCATCACATGTCATTACAATTTAGTAGCATATGGTCCATTTTCACTAAGTCTTTTTGGGAGTCTATTCTCAAAAAGGACATCTCATATCACATATTTTTCTGGGTAAGCCTTTATGTTATTTTAGTTGTTCTTGACACAAAAGGCAGTTTGACAATGATAATGGTTAAAGAATTTATCAATGTAGCATTCTTTGCGATGATGGTTTATATTAATATTTACTTTTTATTCCCAAATTATCTATCAAAAAAGAACTTATTGCATCATTTGTTAAGTTTGGCAATAACTGCATTATTGATAACACCTATCAAGACGCTATGCTTGTTACTTGTGGCTACTGATTTTGGAGATTTTCAAGCTTATCTTCTTCAGCATCGAGTCGATTTTTTTGTATCCACCTTTTTCATTGGGATTGCTTCTACTATATATAGTATAATGAATGATTGGCTGGCAAGTCAACGAGAGAAAAAAGAGCTTCAAAGCCAGACTTTACAATCGGAACTAAAATTTCTTAAATCTCAAATCAATCCACATTTCCTCTTCAATACACTAAACTCTCTTTACGCATTGACTTTAAAAAAGTCTGATAAAGCACCAGAGATTGTATTAAAGCTTTCAGAAATGATGAGGTATATGCTGTACGAATGCAACGAAAGAGAGGTGCCCTTATCTAAAGAAATTAACTATCTCAAAAACTATCTTGAACTTG
The DNA here is from genome assembly GCA_913061325.1 of uncultured Saprospirales bacterium. GTDB lineage: Bacteria > Bacteroidota > Bacteroidia > Chitinophagales > Saprospiraceae > CAJXUU01. Next base: position 1,636 of record CAJXUU010000118.1, read on the forward strand.
AAAAGATTAGGCAAGGGAAGAAGATGGATATCAATTTCAGCATGGATGGTGAATTAGGCAATCAGAAAATAGCACCTTTGATGTTTATCCCTTTTGTGGAAAATAGTTTCAAACATGGAATAAGTAATCAACTCACCGCCGGTTATGTAAACATATACCTTGAGATCGAAAAACAAGAAGTAACCATAACTATAGAAAATAGCAAGACAGCCAGTATGCCAGCGCCTACTGGTAAAAAAAGTGGCGGTATTGGATTGGTAAACGTGCGAAGAAGGCTCGACCTACTCTATCCTAACTTGTATGAATTAAATATTGATGAAGATCCAAATACTTATACTGTGAAACTTTGTATTAATTTAGACAAATAAAACGAACTTAGATGATAAAAGCAATAATCGTAGATGATGAACCTCTAGCATTGGATGTATTAGAAACATACATTGAGCAGATGCCTAATGTAGAATTAGTACAGAAATGTGAAAACGCACTTGAGGCAAACGAAGCGCTCAAGAATCATGATGTAGATCTCATGTTCTTAGATATTCAAATGCCACAAATTACTGGTGTAGAATTCCTAAAATCACTTAAGAATCCACCTGAAGTGATATTCACCACTGCATACCCAGAGTACGCGGTAGAAGGATTTGAACTAGACGCCGTAGATTACTTGCTGAAGCCCATTTCATTGGAAAGATTCATGAAAGCTGTGAATAAAGTATCTGAAAAGCTTGGTGATACGTCAGGAAATAATTCTGGAGTAGTGGAGATGGAGGGAGACTTCATATTTGTAAAAGCTGACAAAAAACTGATCAAAGTAGACTTCAGTGATATTATCTATATCGAAGGGCTCAAAGATTATGTAATAATCAGACAAGAAGCTGGACGTGTTATTACATTGCAGACCATGAAAAGTCTTGAAGCAAAACTACCTGTTACAATTTTCAAGAGAATACATAGATCCTACATCGTAAATATCAATAAGATAAATGCTGTAGTTGGAAATATGCTAGAAGTAACTGAAAAGGGAAGTACTAAACACCTACCAATCGGAAAAAACTATCGAGAAGAACTTCTTAAAATCATTAACTTAAAGAGGCTATAATACAGTAATTGCTTGTTGATAAAGAAGTATTATTGGTTTTATCTCCAAATCCTTATGACAAGCCGTTTGTGAAATTATCTTTGTGGTTTTGTAGCAAAGTGAATCATTCTAAAATAACTAACACGTGACTATACTTATATTTTTACTGGTATCGTATATACTACTCAGCATCAGTCTATACATGATATTTCCCAAGGCTGGAGTTCCAGCCATTAAGGGTCTTATACCTGGTGTAAACTTCATGGAGTGGGCAAAACTAATTGGTAGGAAACCTACATATACTTTATTATTACTTATTCCAATTGTGAATATTTTCATTTTCACTGGCATGGCAGTTGATCTAGTTAGGTCATTTGGAAAACTAAAGTTTTCGCACACTGCATTAGCTGTAATATATGCGCCTGCAATTTTTGCAAAACTTGCTACTGACGATCTAGAAAAATATGTAGGCCCCATTTTAGAAATGGAACATGACTACGCAGCTCAGATAGTCGCAGCAGAAAAATCAGGTGATAAATATTCACTAAAGAAGTTACAGGAAGACAATCCATATAAAAAAGGTGGAGGAAGAGAATGGGTAGAATCAGTTGTATTTGCTGTATTTGCAGCAGCTTTCATCAGAATGTTTTTAATCGAAGCTTATGTTATTCCTACCCCATCTATGGAAGGCTCGCTTAATGTAGGTGATTTCTTATTCGTTTCGAAAGCACATTATGGGATCAGAACTCCTATGACAGTAGCTATGTTTCCTCTGCTTCATAACACTCTTCCTCTAATTGGCGGTGAATCTTACCTTGAAAAACCAAGCTTGCCTTATTTCAGACTGCCAGCTATTGAGGATATTCAACGTGGAAAACCATTTGTATTCAACTGGCCAGTTGGTGATAGCATCTATCTTACTCCACAGAGATCATGGACTGCCAATCAAGTGAAAAGACAAGAAATCAAAACCAATGGTGAATTGATCACAAGACCGATCGATAAAAAAGATCACTATATAAAAAGAGCTGTAGGTATAGCTGGTGATTCGTTACAAGTAATAGATGGATTAATACATATCAACGGAACACCTGAAAAAGTGCCATCACATCGGCAGTTTGGCTACGATGTATATCTTGGCAACAATGCTATTGTAGACATAAAAAAGTTAGATAAACTAGGAATTGACATAGGAGATTCTGGATTATCTTATTACCAAAATTGGAAGTTCTTATCGAATACGACACAAGATGGTCGTAAAAATTATGACGTTCTCTTTTTGGATGATAGTCAATTGGAATCATTAAAAGCAATGTATCCAAATGCGTCTATTGACAGAATTAAGCAAAAACCAGATACAAATCGCGTCTTTCCAAATAATGCGGCTCTCTTCCCTGACTGGACAGTTGACGACTATGGTCCGATCTACATCCCGAAAGTAGGAGACGAGATTACTATGACACCTAAGAACATGGCTATATATGGAAGACTTATCAAAGTATACGAAGGCAATACAGTAACTAAAAAAGGAAGTCAATACCAAGTAAATGGTGTAACTACTAAAAAATATACCGTGAAACAAAACTACTATTGGGCAATGGGTGACAATAGGCACAATTCTGAAGATAGTAGAGCATGGGGTTTTGTACCTCATGACCATGTAGTTGGAAAACCTCTATTTATATGGTTTTCTACAAAAGAAGGAAATATTACCAATGGTATAAATTGGGACAGAATATTTAAATCTGCTTCTGCTGATTGATAGCCGTTCTGTATAAAATATTAAAAAAGCAGCTTGAGAAATTGAGCTGCTTTTTTAATTTCATCCTCTTCTTAGATTACAATTTGACTTTGGAGTATTAATTTCATTTTGATTCTAAAGAAATTAGATAAGAATCTGGATATAATATTCAATCAAACAATGTCAACTCCTCTTCATCCTTTAAATAGTTTGTCAACAATACAGGAAGAGCGTAGGATTCAACATCAGATTTTTCCACACGTAAAAATGGTGTTGATATATCAGTTATTTCATCAACTTCTACATGATAAAACTGCCCAAACAAAGTCTGATGGGTTAGGATATGTTTATATTTTTTTGTTGGGTACTTTACTTCCCTTATTTTATGTCCAAAAGTCAATGATAAATATTTTTCTAACGAGTCTTTGTTGAGCTGATCTTCAGTTTCCATTTCTATGCATGGATAATCGAAAAGCGACTGCCAGATATCCTTTTCTTGTCGGTGGCGAATTATAATATTTCCATTGTTATCATGAATGATCAAATAGTGAAAATAACGAGTTCTCTTTTTTATTTTCTTTGCCTTATAAGGTATTTCGGCAACTAGTCCATTATTATGTGCTCTACACATTTCAGAAAATACACATTGAGTGCAATCAGGAGATTTAGGAGTACAGTAAGTAGCACCAAAATCCATGATTGCTTGGTTGTATTTTGCTGGATCTGAACCTTTAATTAATTGAGTTGCTTTTTGATTTATTAGTTTTTGAGTTGCAGAATGATCTACAGCATCTGTAATGCCTAGATATCTAGATAAAACACGAATGACATTCCCATCCACAACTGCATATTCTTGTCCATAGGCAAAACTTACAATAGCCGCCGCTGTGTACTTCCCTACTCCTTTTAGAGAAAGTATGTCATCATATTCTGTAGGAAATTGACCATTAAATTCGTCTCTTATTGTTTTTGCGGCATGATGCAAATTTCGAGCACGGCTGTAGTACCCTAACCCTTGCCAAAGTTTCATAACATCAGCTTCTGGCGCATCAGCCAAGTCTGTAATTGTAGGATAAGCTTCTACAAATTTTAGATAATAGGGAGTGCCTTGGGCTACTCTAGTCTGCTGCATTATAATCTCAGATAACCATGTTTTGTAGGGGTTTTTATCCTCTTTCCATGGTAACCTTCTATCTACATCTTTATGCCATTGAAGCAATTGGATAGCAAATTCAGCTTGTGTCGGCATTTAATAAATCGTTTATTAATAAAAAGGAATGTCACAATATAGAATATCAATTATTAAAAATGGTCGTATGTGTCTCTAGCATATTATAATTAGAAACAAAAGGTCCTGAAATAATAAAGTGACAGCAGAAAAACCACCTTCACTTTAAATTAACTATCTAAAACTATTCTTAATATATTTTCCCTAACGGTAAACCAAATTTGTCCTTATTCATTTGCAATCAACGCAGTGATTTTATTAAGCCAATAGAATTAAAGAAACAATATTATCGCTAGCCGATCACCAAGCCTTAATACTTTGTAATCGATGTTTGTGTTTGCTCTTTCTTATTCTCTCACTTCAACTACTCCTCCAATAATCCTAATTTGCCCACTACTTGAAAAAGCTTTCAAATTACCATCTTCACGATTACCAATTAATCGGATATTATCAAGATTTAAGATACCATTATTTAAAAAAGCTCCGCCTTCTAATTCTTCTTCCCCATTAGATAGTTGCAGATCACTTAGCGTAACATTTGAAGAAGGGGTTATTTCAAAAATCCTCATGGTATTGTTCGCGTCTATATTTATAACATCTTTGCCAAGTCCGATTATCTCTATGTCTTTATTAATGAGTATTTGGTTTGATAATAATTGTATTGTTCCATTGAGCATCGGATCAAAATATATAATATTTGCAGCACCTTCGCAGCTACCTTCAATTAGATATCTCAATGATCCAGACCCATTATTATTAAGATTTTCGACCACCTTTGGCCCTTCATTTATTACGACTTCAATTTCGCAAGATGCCTGATTCCCAAGAGCATCTTCAACTGTTACTTCAACTGTATTTGTCCCTAAATCTGAACAAGAAAAGGAAGAAGGAAAATAGTCAATTGCCAACATACCGCAATTATCAGTTGATGTAATTAAACTATCCGCCAAGTCAACCAATAAATTCCCAGAACCATCAAGTATCAGATTGAGTTCAGATGGGCAAGATATTGTAGGAGGTATCGTGTCTTGCAACGGTTCCACCATTTGATATTGTAATGTTACATTCCCAGAGCTATCTGTGTATGACCATATTATTTCATAAAGTCCAAGACCTATATAACTGGACGTTTCCTCAATGATTCCTTCAATGATCCCATCACAATTATCTGTTGCAGATGGTGAATCCAATTCAGGAAGACAAGGAGAATTATTCTGTGGTAAACCAGCGTTAAGATTGTAAATATAACTTTGCCCCATATCAGTAAATAGATCATCCTTTCCACGGGCCCCTGAAATTACATTATGGCCATATATCGCAACTGAAGAACCAAACAAATCATCAATTTCCGAATTCGATGCATTGATTAGAGATTGTAGATTCCATTCTTGACCATCATTCCTGAAAATATAAGCAGCACCTTCGCCAGGATTCAGAGAAAAATTATAAGGTGCCCCTGCTACTATATAGTTTGCGGATATAGATACACTTGTTCCAAATTCAACCCCAGGACGTAGATCTTCTGGCTGAATTATTTGCTCCTCAACCCAGTTCATCCCATTTTTTGAATATACGAAAGCAACTCCAAAATCTTGACCATTAGTATTATTCTTGGGAGCCCCAACAACAGCATGATTACCTGAGATATCTACACTTGTACCAAACTCACTTTCTGCTTCTGGTGCACTCACTAACAATTTTGTCGTTTGAAACCATGTACCAAAATCTTCATCTCTTTCAAAAATATAAGCGCCACCTGAATTATTGCCATCAGTATCTTCTTGTTTAGCTCCTACTATGACATGATTTCCTGATACAGCAACATCATATCCAAATTGATCATCACTTTGGGCATCATTGGCCTTGAGAATCGCATTCTCAATCCAGTCGTTCTTATATTCAAAAACATATACAGCTCCTGAATTATTAGCCACAGAATCTTCATCGATAGAAGCAATAACTGCATAATCATCATGTATGGAAACTGATCCGCCAAAACCGTCATTATCACTTGAATTACTTGCCACAAGTATTGCTGTTTCTATCCAGCTACTGCCATTATATTCGAATATATAACTTGCCCCGGCTTCCTGACCTCCAGCATCATGACCCGGCGCACCTACTAAAACTCTATTATTAGAAATTGAAATTGCCGATCCAAATTCATCATTTTTTTCACCGTTTGAAGGTAGTAGTTTAGAATGTTGTACCCACGTACTGCCATTGAACCACAAAAGGTAAGCTGCCCCAGCCTCTGTACCCAATTCATTGTCATATCTAGCGCCAACCACTGCCCACTCGTTAGAAACATCAACATCGAACCCAAATTGCTGATTAAGTCCACCATCATTGGCTACTACATTAGAAATTTCTTCCCAAGATGCATTACTACCACCTATATCAGGAACAGGTGCCTCATCATCTATTACGGTAACTATTTGTGAGCAAGACTTATAAGCCGTTTCATTAAATTCTACAGTCCATCTTACAATGGTATTACCCACAGGAAAAGCAAGTGGAGCATCATTAGTTATAAGGGTGACATGACAATCATTAAAAAATGGATCATTAAGTAAGACATCGGTTGCCTCGCAAACACCCGGATCATTACTTATAGTGATATCCGCTGGACATTCGAGATAATTCGTATCATCACAATCCTCGCTATTTGATACATAATTGATTACCCCTTCGCAAGATTCGATGAATACATTTGGATCACCCAAACCATCCAAATCAAAATCAGCGTATAGTGTAATCAAGTCACTAGCATTCGCAGCTATACAAAAGGAAGTAGTGGTATCAGCGTGCAATTCTTCTGGATATATTGGATCATAGGCATAAAATCTAAAATGCTCAATTCCTACAAAGTCCGTATCAATAATGTCTATTGGTATGGATGCAACTCCTCCTGTAATTGGAATATTAGGAACTTGCGGTAATAATGGTGATAGGTCAATAACTTGAGGTAAATCAGGGCTTCCCAAAACAAAATAAGGAGTAAAATCAAAAACGTCATCTAAGGTAAATACTTGCTTTTTTTCACCGCTATAAAACTTCAAGGTAATAGGATTGCTCATGTTTGAAACACCACCAACTGTAAGAAAGAAAAGACCGCTAACTGAATCTATAGTCGTCACTCCCCTAACTTCGTTGCCTACAAATGCAGCTAAAGCATCATCTTCATGATGAAAGTGGTGCTTAGGAGTATAATTCATTCTGAATACTGCACTCATATTCACCTGATACTTTTTAGTCAATTCCCAGATAGGTTTTGGGGGAGCATTTTTATCCGGTACAAGAATCGGAGTGTAATCATATTGAATAGCCGGTCCACCATATTGATATTCAAAATCATGCAGATTCAAAGGATCAAATTGATCGCCTAATAGAATACTTTGTGGAGGGATATTATTCCATGCTGGTCCTTCATAAAATGGAGTAACATTATAGTTGATCGATGTTTCCGCAAAAGTATTAAATGGCAACTTCGTCGCTTTGACAATCAAGGTAGTTATCCCAGAAAAGCCCGAAGCTCCCTCTACTTGCAAGACCCCATCTTCTATACTTACATCTAAGTTAGCGTTAGACGTAAAGCTCCATTCAATGTCATTATCATCATCTTGTTCCAGATAATCATACATATTGATATCTTCGAAAGGAAGTCCTTCTAAGGTAGTTTGATCTGCAACATCATTTAGAGAAATAGGATAATTATTATCATCATAAATTTCCACAGCAAATGGTAAATCAAAACTTCCATAAATTCCTCCATCCTCAAATACAAATTTTTCCGCAACTTCAAATTCTAGATCAGAGCTTTGATAATAAACTTTGATGTCCATTGCCTCCATTGCTTGATTCGAAAATAGTGTCACAACATGCACATATTCAGAACCCCCAATTGATATCGGAGTACTCAGTCCTCTGATCTCCTCGCCTACAAAAAAGGCAATCTGATCCCCTGGATTATCCAACTCTACATCATTGAGATAGATATCCGCAATAACATTGGCTGTATTGCTATATTCACTGCTATTTGGTGCTGTCCAATTCAAATTTTGTCCAGCAACAGGAATAGTAAACACCAGCAATAAGAATCCCCAAATATTTGCCTTTCTGAAGATATTCATACCCGCTTTATTTGACATAGATTACCTTTTTCAAATAATAAGAATCGGAATCCTTCAAAGAAATAAGATAGGTTCCTGGTAAAACATGGGCATCTGGCTTCCATTGTATTACATTCATTCCTTCTCTTATTTTTCTCTTTCTTTCATCAATCCTATTACCATACACATCCTTAATTGACCATACTACTTCATCATCTTGATCTGAATAAAAGTTGATAGTCACTACATTTGAAAAAGGATTTGGAAATACTGTCATTTTCTCTTCTCCTTCAAGATCAAAAACTGAAGTAGATGATGCAATATGAAGTGGCTCTGGATTATCCGCTCCTCCAAGAATTCCATTCGATGAAAAGTCGACCTTTTCTTCTATCGTATACTCTTTATTATTAGAAGAATCAAAATATCGGAATGACACCAATTCGCCTTCTTGGTTGGAGTAAATTGTCATGAAGATCATATACGAATCCAAAGCTGGAATATATATTGCTTTCGAGCTTCCTCTTACTTCATTGCCTACGAATGCACCTACTTCATCTAGATCCTCTAAAATGTTATCTCCTTCATTTTCCACTACGATTGAGACTACATTCATACTGTTTTCATAAATATATGGATTAACTTGCCAATGATCTGAAGATCTTGTTGCACTGATTTCATTATTTAGCTTTCTTCCTTGCGTAGTCTTAGACTTGGCAAAAGAACTCTGATCAATCGACCCCAATAAACTTTGCGGATCAGGATAGATAAGTGTATCGGTATCACTTAATTTTAATAGATAACCATTAGGCGCATCTAAGAAGTGAAGATTTCCAATCCAACCAATATTGTCTACATATTCAGCAAAACTCACTTGACTCTTAATTATATCTCCACTCACTGGTGACAAAGAAGATAGTGCTTCTTCAATAGGAAGTTTTTCATTAGGAATATATCCTATCCAATTCCAGCCAGATGTTAGTGGCAGTGGTGTATTCGGATCGATCAATGTCCCAATCAATGAAATGGAATCACTGCCCACCGAATTGTATTGATACAAATCTAATGGAGACAAAGAATCAAGGTCACCTAACCATTGTGTAAGTGTGGTAGAATAAGAACTGAATTCTCCTTGACCTTTTATTAGCGCACCATCAGGATTAGCTAAACTTGATAAAACTTCATTAACCGAAGCATCTTCTTGTTCGAGATTAAGAGATAACCAGTTCCACCCAGGATGTATGAATATCTTTCGAAGCACCTTCCCCGTCGTATTAAGTATTTGCGGGATCACTGGTGATCCAATAATCTCATTTGATTGAAAAGTGAATGTCTCTAAGATTGGAGCAAACAATTTACATTCTGAGGCATCCCAGATTTGAAATTCTACTTCTTCACCTGAAACAATATTGCTATACACCGTAATGAAGGCTAGATAATTATTAAGCTGTGCATTGTATTGCACTTTTGAAACACCTCGCAATTCACCATCGACATAAGCACCTACTATATCTTGAACATCATCAGTTAATGTTCCTTCAATATTTAGACTCAAATTGAAATTCATTGAGAAATCAAAGTCAGAAGCATTAAAGTTATCTGGGTTGACAATCCAAGCATCAGGTCTGCAAATTACTCTTGCAATCATATTTAGAATCTCATCTCCTCCCATAAAAAATGGATTTGATCCTGTTTCTGTATGTAGAATAATCGAGTCTGAAAGATAACCTAAAGGCACGTTTTCATCTACCGTGAATGTAATCTCTTCTATTTCATTGGCTACTAATGTCCCAGAATTCGGAGATACATGTACCCAATCAGGAAGATCCTGGATCGTATAGGGTACGGGATAGCCTCCACGATTATGAATTTTTGCTGAAATGGACTTTTCTTCATCAGAGTACTTAGTGAGCTTGATGCTATCAGTCAGCCAAGCCAATTCATTTCTATCTACATAAAATTCCCACTTTTCGTATACATTTATATTTCCCGTAAGGTCTTCGATGTCATGAAGTTCGGCTCTCAAAATCCTATTCTCAAAGAATTCATTTTGGAAATTAGGATCAATTACGATTTTATTATCAATACAAGATATTGTAGCATCAATCAAATCATCCGTAGTAGCATCATACAAACCAACATTATTAGGCTGGGTCAGATCTGCTTGAATTAATTTACTGCAATTGATATCTTGATTAAAAGAAAAAGATATCTCATCTCCTACATGGTAGACCCCGTCTGAGGGTTGAGGCACTCCTAACAATGCAGGAGGTTCTCTGTCTATTCGTCCTTTGATGATTTGCGAAAATCCAGGTTTGTCAGATGCATCACCTGTGCATTCTGCCACTGCTCGGATTTCATAATCCCCATCCGCCAATCCCACAGTATTCCAGAAGAACTGTGTGAAAATCGGTTGAAGTTTCGGTTTGGGTCCAGGCTCTGCATCATAACCAGACCAATTTCCATTGTAAATCTGAGATTCACCAGGAATATTGATCCAAGCCCCATCTCCATTTGATCTCCGATATTGCATTCGGATGAGCTTGAAATCTGTCACGGTAGTATCATAGCCAGAAACCGTAACCCGCATATTTTCGTTGGCTGGCACCGCTCCTGGATAGATTACCCAATTTTGCTCAGGTACATTGATATTGACTTCGCTACACGGTCTTGTAAAATGAACTCCTATATATACTGGAGAGAAGAAAGGAGAATCATCTGGTAAAGACTGGGACGCATTTACTCCAGCTTGGTACTCGCATTCCGAGAATAAGGCAATCTGTAGGCTATCATAGTCGTATTCAACAGGCCCTCGCTCAACAGTCAATGTGACAAGCTGAGAACTACCAAATGGAATTACATAACTCTCTAAATAATTTAATGGTTGTCCATTCAGTTTGATGATGGCTCCATGTGGATTATTGCCGGCTCCTGAGGAAAATGCATACGTCCAATCTTCATTTGTCGCGCTGAGATTACCTAAGTTAAACTGAAACACGGCAGCTTCATTCGCAGGCACATTGTTGACTACAAAACTACTTCCTGGAGCGAGTTGTAAGTTAGGTGCTTCTCTATTCGCAGTACCTTCTTCCCAAGGGCATGCAGACTGACCTGCAGCGATCTTGAAGACAGGGGTATTAAAATTATTATCTTGAGAAACATCAATAGTAAATGCATCTCCTTGGTCATCATCAGATAGAACATATCCAACGGTTGTTCCAACTTTATATTTGTCCCCATCAATATATTCAGTTGCACTAGTTCCAGTCATTTTTATTTTTATAGATGTGCCAAAATTATTAAATTGATACCCCTGGTTGGATTCAAAGATAGTTTCATCATTTTCTACGTAAGACTCACTAGTTTCTATTGAAGATTCATTCGTTTCAGAATATTCATAGGCTACTCCTGCATCAAAAGAAATATTCTTTATTAATTCTGCGCTCTCTTTCTGCTCTTCATTCAAGCTTAATATCTGTTCCCAACTTTGGATTGATTCTTCAAATTCTACTCTACTAATAGAGTCTGTTTGTGTATCCGCAGCTAATGCTTCTAGATTTGGGATGATATAATTTGATATTTGATAGCCTGTATAGATATATACAGTCGCAAAGTCCCCAGGTTCTATATTGAGCACTTCCTCCGTAATTGCAATACATACAGAATCATCAAACTCAACCAAGTCCGCAAATCCGAAAATTAAGTTCATAGCATCTCCCATATAGACATCTGCGTCAGCCCCAACATAAGTATCAGAATCTGAAGTAGATATTCTCTCAGAAAAACTAAAACAAGTCTCATATGTGGTATCATTTACAGTATTCCAAGTCATAGAGACTCCTGTATTCACATCAAATATGGCTCCTGTATTATTAATTGTTGAAGCACCTGTAACACCAATAACAATCTCAACATCACCACCTAAATGACCTTCAGCAGTGTAATCAGAACTTCCTCCATCTTCAACAGTGATTTGTGTGGTTTTGCATAATTCTGTATTACTTTCTAAAAAAGCATAACTACCATCTCCAGGTGGGTCTCTCAAGATTAGAGTCGGAGTAATTGGCATTGTCGTAGTAAATGTATTTTCCTTAGTTCTTACGCCAGTTATAACAGCTTGTTTTACGAAAGATGACACTCTTCCACTCAACGTAGTACCTATAATCTGTATTGTCTTAAGATACGGAGGCGAAGGATTCGGTTCACCGACTCTGAATTTATAAGATAATGATGACCCACTCAATGTGGTATCTTGAGTCTCATCGGCAAAGCCATTGATAATCCTTACATTGGCTGTGTCAATTGGACATCTTCCAGATTCATCATTTGGTAAGTATTGCTCATACATATTGATACCGATGGTCTGCAGGGATCCCTGATCAAAGACTATTGTACCGCATGTCTCAGATACGGGCTCCAGTCCACTTGCAACCTCAATAGTCGGAGGGGCAAAATATATGAAATCAACATCAGATGTATCTAGCTTCGAAATATCTAATGTAGAGCCACCTAAAGTCTGAAAATATGACTTAACATCAGGGTCCGAATGTTCTGTGATTGAAACAATTAAACTTTCGGTAGGGGGTAGATTATCAAATTCATAAAAGCCTTCATCGTTATCTCCATTTTGATTTTCGATTTTTATTATACGCTCTAGACAACCATCAACTGTTCTTACTTTTACAATACAAACAGTTCCTGTTTGAGGATTGGTAGAATCGATAATTGATTTCTTGCACAATCCTCCCGCTACATGACCAGATACTTTTCTTTTTACAGTATTATTAAATAATACTCCGGCAACAGGGCTTGCTACATTTGATATTTCCCAGAATGCAGGGAAAAAGGTGTGATCTTCAAATTTTGGAGTTAAGGTAGCTGAAGAACCAGGTTCGAAATCAATGACAAACTTACCTATTGAATCCGTATATATTTTAGGACTATAGGATGCTCCATTTACTAATATCTCGACATTGGGTTGAAAACAATCTGTTCCTTGAAACCTGACATATCCAGAAACTGCAATCGTAGATAAATCTATAAAGTCCACTTGATCTACAGAAGTTACACTGGGATTTAGCGTTACTTGTCTTGTTTTCGGACTGAAGATATGTGGGTCCGTTTCCTGGTTTGCTGCAAAGCTTGACCATTCTCCACCTACATGATTACCAAAGTCTAAGAAAACCGATCCTGCATTTCCCAGTCGCGCTCCAAATCCTTCATCTATTGCAAAGAAAACACGCAATCCATCTTCTTGTACGTCTCTTGGATTAGCATAGTGATCATTAATAGTTGCGGCAGTTAGCGTAGTGTCATAGACTGCAAATTCATCAATCAATCCATTGAAAAAGTTTGTGGTGTCATTGCTGGTTCCAATAAGCCAGAGATTATTATCAGACCAATCGCCTGAAACTCCTGAGTAAGTATGATCTCCAACTTTACTACCATTTCGATAGAGTTCTATTTGACCTGATAAACTATCTATTGTGATGGCCAAATGTTGAAATCCTGTACCCAGAATTCCGTAGCTATTCGTACTTCCGTTTAGATTAATTTTTATCTCATTATCAATTCCATTGGGTTCTAGATACAATTGGAATTCATTACTTCCCCATTTTTTTGATATTACATTTTGAATACCTCCTACGCTGGCATTATTCAAGCGAATCTCGAGGGTTGCCTTATTGGTTAAAGGAAAATCTGGTATTTTAATATAGTCTTCTTGGTTTCTATTTAGTTTTAGGGAGTTATGTAGGAAAAACAATTTTTCAGGTTGTGCAATGAAGGTGGTTCCTGTACCATAGCTGGCAGATTCTATTCTATAATATCCTTGTTCATTCTGTCTCTTATACACATCTCCGAGCCCACGAGACAGGCAGAAATCTCGT
>CAJXUU010000119.1 GCA_913061325.1 uncultured Saprospirales bacterium
ATTATATAGTTATGAAAATAGTATTTGGAATCTTCGTTTTAGCATTAATCGCCTTTAGTTGTAAAGACAAACTAGTAACACCTACCGCACAAACCATTTACAAAAATGTAGATGTGGCTCAAGCAAAACAACTTATAGCAAGCAATCCAAACCTAGTTTTACTCGATGTAAGAACACCAGGCGAGACTAAAGAAGGGATGATTGATAACGCAATCGAAATAGACTATAAAAACTCAAATTTCGAAACTGAAATAAACAAATTAGACAAAACAAAGTCATATTTAGTCTACTGTAGATCTGGAGGAAGAAGCGTGAGTGCTTGTGAAAAAATGAGTGCTGCAGGTTTTACAGATTTGACAAATATGAAAGGTGGATATTCAGCTTGGAAATAGTATCCTAGTTTAATTACCAATTTCCACCCTATACTATTTAGATAAAATCTAAATAATTCCATTTCAGTCTTTTACGAAGCCTATTTTGATTAACTTTACGTTAGTATTTAAGTAGTTTTCACTTTTTAATATTTATGTCATGAAAAAATTTCAAATAGTAGCTTTAATTGCCATCGTAGCAGCAATTGCTATATTGTTCTCTGCATCAAAAGATGTGAGTGAATATGCTACTTTCGACATGGCCCTAGATGGAAAAAGAGTTAAGATAACAGGTGTAATGGCTAAAAATAAGGCGATGGAATATCGACCTGACATTGATCCAAACATATTCAAATTTTTCCTTAAAGATAGTGAAGGCAAAGAAAAGCAAGTTGTGCTAGCAAAAGCTAAACCAATGGACATAGAAAGAGCTGAATCTATAGTTTTAACTGGCTCTTTGAAGAATAATGTTTTTTATGCCGATGAGATACTCACTAAATGTCCTTCTAAATATAAGGACGAAGAACTAAGTCTCAAGAAGATATAAGAACCATTTTATATGAACGAAATCCAATATATAGGTGAACACCTATGGGTAGGTCAGATTGGCCATTTTGCAGTAGTACTAGCGTTTGTAGCAAGTATAATGTCTGCCATAGCATATTCTATAAATGCCAAGAAAGAAAACTATCAAAACAATTGGAGATCGATTGGACGATTAGGTTACATTCTACATGGTATAAGCATACTTACCATCGTCGGCATTCTCTTTTATGCCATGTACAATAAGTATTATGAGTATGCGTATGTCTACCAGCATGTATCTGATGACTTACCTCTCAAGTATACACTCTCAGCATTTTGGGAAGGTCAAGAAGGAAGTTTCCTTTTATGGATGTTTTGGCATATAGTACTTGGTTGGTTCATCATTTATAGAGGAACTAAATGGGAAAGTCCTGTGATGGCTATTTTTGCTATGGCTGAGATTTATCTTTCATCTATGATTCTTGGTGTTCATTTTGAGATCGGAGATTGGATGACCAAATTTGGTAGTAATCCCCTACTTCTCTTACGAGAAACGATGCAAGCACCAGTACTATTCAATAATGCCGATTATGTATCATTGATATCTGGAACTGGATTAAATCCGCTACTTCAAAACTACTGGATGACAATACATCCACCAGTTACATTTTTAGGCTTTGCCTCTACGATTGTTCCATTTGCATTTGCTATTGCAGGACTATGGACCCGACGATATAAGGAATGGCTTACAGTCGCTTTACCATGGGCTTTGTTCTCCGCTGGAATTCTTGGAACAGGAATACTCATGGGTTCGGTATGGGCATATGAAGCACTTTCATTTGGAGGATATTGGGCTTGGGATCCTGTAGAAAATGCAGTATTAGTTCCTTGGATAATTCTTATTGCTGGTCTTCACACTCATTTAGTAGCCAGAGCAACAGGATTTTCTATTAAAGCAACCATTTTCTTTTATGTGACAGCCTTTCCATTGATTGTATATTCTACCTTTTTGACAAGGAGTGGAATATTAGGGGATACGAGTGCTCATGCTTTTACTGAGATGGGACTTGAAAAACAGCTAATCGCATTTTTCATGTACTTCTTCATTATTGGACTTGGTGCATTGGTTTATCATTCTAAAAATATTCCAGCAAAAGACAAAGAAGAATCAATTTACAGTAGAGAGTTCTGGATGTTTATAGGAGCTTTGGTACTTTTGTTTTCTGCGGTATTGATTGGAATTCCTACCTCATTACCAGTATACAACTCTATGGTTTCATATTTTGATGAAACATTCGTAGGAAAGGTAATACAGGATGTAGTCCCATTCTACAATAAATTTCAGTTATGGATAGCGGTATTTGTAGCTATTCTAAGTGGCGTATCCATCATGCTAAGGTATAATGAGAAGAACTTCGAGAAGAGATCTACTTACTTGGTTAAGCACATAGGAATCAGCATGCTCCTTTCGGTTGTATTTACTGGAATTCTTACTTTATGGTTTAGTCTATATTCTTGGCAGTTTTATCTACTAGCTTTCACTGGTTTCTTTATTATGTTTTCTAATTTAGATTACTTAATTACAGTGATCAAAGGAAATGTGAAGCTTGCTACCAGTGCTATAGCTCACTTTGGATTTGGTATGATGCTTATTGGTTTACTTGGAAGTGGACTGAATAAGGAGACAATTTCTACTAACCCGTTCATGTTCAAGGACATGTTTGAAAATGAAGATGACCTACGAAACTATGTACAGCTTATAAAAGGGAAGCCATTATTTGCTCAAGGATATTGGATGACTTATGAATCTGATACACTTATCGGCAGAAACAGATATTATGATATTGATTTCCGAAAAGTAGACGAAGACAACCAAGAACTTGAAAGATTCAAATTGAGACCTTCCTCTGTATATTCTAATGATTTCAGGACTCAGAATGTATTCAATCCTGACACGAAGCATTACTTGACAAAGGATATATTTTCTTGTATCGTTGCATTAGCTCCTACTAGGCAAGATGCCGAAGTTGCTAAGCAATTTGAGGATACATTGGTATGGAATCAGCACGATCTACTAATTGGTGACACCCTTAAAACAGAAAATGATAACTGGTATGTCATTAATGAATTGACTTATTCACCTACGCATAGAGAATTTAAGCCAGAAGATAATGATTTCGGAGTAGAAGTTCATGTTACCGCTGGTAGCTATAGGTATGACAATCAATTTGAAATGAAGACAGCACTTGGCTTACAAGGAGCACTTCTATATAAATATCCAGATGCCAAAGAAGATCTTGGAGCACGTATAAGGCTTTCTGACACCTTCATTGAGGAGATCTTTAGTTCTGAAGATCAATTAGACTATCAAGAAATAGAAGTTTCTACACTTGAGACTTTTGAATTCGAGGATATGGAAATATCACTTACAGGATTCAATAAAGAACCAATCAATAGAAACTACGAACCTCAAGAAGGTGACATCGCTGTAAGTGCTCAAATGATGGTAAAAAAAGATGGTGAAGCATTCCCTGCCGAACCAATTTATATTATTAGAGGTGCTAGCCCGATGGGTGTGAAAGCTTATGTTCCAGAATTTGGTGTTCATGTCAGATTCACAAGTATTGATCCAGCTACTCAAAAATTCAAATTCCAAATAGCAAAGGATAAACGTAAAGAGAGTTACTCTATTCCATTGGAGATAACAGAAAATGTACCGCGTTCTGATTATTTGATTCTTCAAGCACAGATATTTCCTGCCATTAATTTACTTTGGTTTGGGTGTATGTTTATGATGTTTGGCTTGTTTATGGCTTGGGTATTAAGGATGAAAGAGAATAATAAACGTGGAAATAGTTAGATGTGGTGATTTGGTGATTTGGTGATTTGGTGATTTGGTGAATTATGAAAATTTAGTGGGTGATGAAATTCCGATATTCAATTATTAAATGTTTGGTTCCTCTTTTAAATGTTCTTGTTTTTTGTAACGACGGCATTTCACAATCATTTATCAATAAAACTGCAAACAATCGTGCGGCAATTGAGATTACAGAATCTACAGGATATAATTTCAAGATTGTTGATGGTAAGGTCACTCAAGATTCAGTAATTGCTGTAAATAGAAAATTTAACTCCCGAGGATTTAGAACTGAGACTACTGTATATTCTGATGGAGTAATAAGTATGAAATACGAATATGAATATCTAGGAGATACACTAGGTTTTATAAGACGAACATATTCATATCAAGATTCTGGTTTAGTTTTGCTTGCTGAAACAAAGAGGGACTATGATAAAAATTTCAAGCTTAAAAAGGTCTATGATATTTATTCATCGTCAAAATACAAAGCCAAATCTAAATACAATTACAACAAAAAAGGCCAGTTAAAAAGATATAGATTAAAATTCAATGGTAGAAAGGTAAAAGACATCAAATACAAATACGATGTAAACGGTAATATCATCGAAATAGAAAATTTAGTTCCTACAAAAGAAACTTTCGTGAGCAACTATGATGATAATAATCAGGTGACCCACAGATATAGGCTATTCAAAAATGGGAAGAAAAACTTAATCAAGTATTATGATTATAGCATTGAGCCATTTGTCACCTCGCATACTTTGAATCGTGCTACGACAATTTTAGGAATCAATGGAAAAACTAAACTTTGGACCACAGATGTATTGACTACTGAGGTTAAGTATCATGAAGACTGTCAAATCCATCAAGAAACAGAATACCTGAATGGGAAATTGAATGGATTTAGGAAGTACTTCTATAATAAATAAATGAGTTATCTAATTCACAAATATCTTTTTTACAACAGATCCGCCAGCAACGAATAACTCCACTGCATAGACTCCAGAGACATTTGGTAATTGAATGGTCCTATTGGGATTTTCCATATCCAATATCAATTTACCGTTCATATCAACCACTCTGACTTTTTCTACTATCTTTTCAGAACTAATATGAAACAATCCATTTTCACTTGGGTTAGGATAGACAATAATATGTGCAATATCATCCTCGTCAATAGCCAAGCTCTCAACAAATAAATCTACAATAGAGTCCTGGGCAACCAAGATAGGAGACAAATCTGCAGCATTGTACATAGATCGAAATACTTCTATCTCAGGAGTACTTTCATCAAACATTGGCTTAACAAATCTAGGAGTAATTGATTGATAGTAGATTTTTGCTAATACATTTATATTTCCTGAATAACCATTGAGTGGGATATGATAACTGATGATATCAGCACCACTCCCCTCTACTCCACCTTCATAATTGAAATTAGGGTCTGCCAAAGCTGCTCCATAAATCAATGTAGTATCATATGCAGAATGGCTGGTAGAGAATCCTTTAGGAGGGAGTCTATTGTCTTTAAGAGCTCCGTCCGCTTGTTCTAAGGTTGTAGTAATATCACCATTTACATCTGTTACGATATATTCATAAATCTGAACTTGATTTTCTTCGGTAATTGTGTTAAAGTGTGGCATTAAGCCGTCAGGATGTCCTATGATTTCAAAATTCTCGTCTGTACCTCCACTCTTCCATAGTACACCACCACTATCATCTGTCACGGTAAACGCTACATATACCCTTCTTGATGGGTAGCCAGATGGAAATTTGTGCCCCGCTTTGTTCTGAATCTTAAAATCGAAATAAGCAGAATCAGATTCTATCTTTGTATTGGTCAATTCTACAGCCAAAGTTTGCTTCTGAAGCATATCTAGCGTTTTTGCAATCGTTTCATCGAAGTGTTCATCTGCAGCTTGTATGTTAAGTGCTTTTCTATTGTCTTTCATGAGCTCCAGCATCGTCACATTAGCACCAACTAGGTCGTGCAGAGCAAACGGTGCTCTCGGATCTAAAAACAGATAATTGGCAGATATAACAATATTATCCTCAATACGTGGCATATGACATCCTTGACATGTTTTAGGAGTAGCTCCATCATCATCGAAGTCAGAATTAATCCATTCATGATAGGTAGCTTGTTCCACAAACTTCCGTCCAGTATAATTACCTTCCAAATCCGTAGAACTCGTCAATAACGTATGACAAGAAGCACAAATACCCGAATCATTTATATGCTCACTGTAAACTGGATTGAATCCAACGAAATCGTTCATGGGAGCAGCAAAAGGCATTTCAAATGGACCATACATGACACCGGATGTATCATATTTGCCCTCTCCAGAAAATAATTTGTCTAAGTCCTCCTCTGCTTTCATATGACATGCACCACACGAAACACCGTCCATAGCAATTGTATCATTCTCCATCTCAGTAATACTATAATGCTCCGCTCCTCTGAGTATGGCTGTAAAGTGACCTTGAGGTGCGTGACAAGAGATACATTTTGTTTCTAAGTCCATCTTATGCGTAGGATTAACCAAAACTTCATGACTTACTTTGGCTCTCCAAAATGGATCTTTTGCAGAATTAGCCATCATACTAGAAGCCCAATCATCATGTGTATTGATATCATTGCCCATCCAATCGACCATGGCATTCATTTGCGGATCGTACCCATGACAGCCTTGGCATCTTCTTGCTGTCGGAAATAAATGTACACTATCCGAAGGCGCATGCATCAATCTTTCTTCGACGAATCTATCCCATTCTGCAACTGTATGAAAAGCTTCAGGATTGTCTCGTTCAGGTATCATTGCCAATAACACAATGGCAGCGAACATAACTACTGCTACTACAAATTTCCCACCCAATGTTCTCATTCTACTTATACCTTTTATAAATTGCCCTCATGGGAATATCCACAGTTATTAAATACTTCAAAACCTAAAATCCCAAAGAGGATTAGCCTAAATTTCTCTATTGCTTTATTATTTTTTTTGTAACTAATCCTTTGTCTGTATTTACATTAAGAATAAACGTGCCCGAAGGTTGATCTGACAAATCAATAATCTTATTGAATATCCCATTGATGTCTACAGTTTCATTAAATACAACTTTTCCAGCAAGATCTACTAGTGTAAATTCTACAGTAATTTTTTCGTTACTTTCTATCTTTAAATTAGTGCTATTATAAACTGGATTTGGACTGATTACTAACGCTTCTATTTCTTTTATTACGTCATTAGCATTTAGTACTCCTCCTAAGACTTTATAAATTCTTCCGCTAGATAAGGTAGCTACATAAAGTTCTCCATTAATATCTTCTCCAAAAGTAGAAATGCCACTATTCAATTTAGCAACTTCTTTGCCTTCCCAACCTCCATTGCCATCAGGTCTGACCGTATAAAACTCGCCAGAACAGTAATCTGTACAGATATAATATCCCATTATATCAGTATACTTAGTCCCTCTATACATATACCCTCCTGTAATAGAACAAGGTCCAGAAAAGCCTTGATGCTGAAATTCATAAACTGGATCTTTATAATTCTCATTACAATTCCCCATGGAACTAAGATTGGTAAAATCTGTACCTTCATAACATCTCCAACCATAATTATTACCTCCTGCATCTCCTGCTGGTTCGAAATCTACTTCTTCTAGCTGACCTTGACCAACGTCACCTATCCAAAGATCACCGGTCATTTTATCAAAAGAAAATCTCCAAGGGTTCCTCATACCTATTGCCCATATTTCAGCTAGTGTAATATCATCATCAATAAAAGGATTATCAGCGGGTATGGTGTATGGAAGGCCATTGTCCACATCAAGTCTCAGCATCTTACCCAGCAGCGACTGCCTATTCTGTCCATGATTTTGAGGATCATTCGCTGAACCTCCATCTCCCATACCTATGTAAAGGTATCCGTCAGGTCCAAATTTTATTCCTCCTCCATTATGATTCCCATAAGGTTGTTCTATTTTTATAATAAGCTCCCTAGTACTTGGATCCGCTATATCAGGATTATTTGGATCCACTTGGTATCGAGCAATATTTGTATGATCTTCATTGTCAGTATGATTAAGATAGAAAAATCCATTATTTACATAATCTGGATGAAAGGCAATGCCTAACATACCTCTTTCATTTTGACCGCTGGCATTAGAAACCATATCGTCTATATCAATAAACGGATCAGGAAGTAGGTTGCCATCTTTATCAATAATTCTCACTTTCCCTCTTCTTTCAACTACAAATAATCTATCATCACCTGCATTCGATATATCTGTAGGGCTAGAAAGACCTGTAACATATTGCTCAAGATTAATCATTTGACTGTTGCTTGCTTGAGCTATAAGTACTAAGATTAAGATATTGATTATTCTTTTCATTTTATTGCTTTTTCATATTAATTATTCAATAGAATCCTATTGTTCATAGTAAAATTGCGTGTCTATTGTTTTATGATTTTTGAGATGTAGTTTTTCTCTTTTGATTTTATCCTTATTGTATAGAATCCTTTCACAAGTGGTTTGCTATCTATTTGTTCATTGTTTGAAATTTCGAGCTTAGACATTACCTTTTCTCCCGCCACATTGTATATATCAAACGAAACTGGATACTGGATATCAGAAGGTAAATCAACAATGAAATATTCACTGATCGGATTTGGATTTACATTTAAAGCTTCTTCATTTATATTATTTGTTCCCACTGGATCCACATTTACACCCACTTCTGTTCTTTCACCTTCACATAGTATTCCCGTCGAAA
Organism: uncultured Saprospirales bacterium; assembly: GCA_913061325.1. Taxonomy (GTDB): domain Bacteria; phylum Bacteroidota; class Bacteroidia; order Chitinophagales; family Saprospiraceae; genus CAJXUU01. The sequence goes on from CAJXUU010000119.1 coordinate 8,537, forward strand.
TCTTCCAGTCATAAAAGTAGAAATACCAATCAGTGCTAAAATCTGAACCTACTAATTCCACCACATTATCAATCACGTAAGGATAATTGACGTTTTCATTACTCCTCTGCATTCTAGGACCAAAATTTCCAGTCAAATTTAAATTACTAAAAAAATCTGTAGTTAACCTCATTAGCGATCCAGCTTTCACTTCCATACCTAAATACACAGTTGACTTACCTTCCTGAAGATCAACCGTTTGACTTGCCAAATCCTCAAAAGAAGAATTCCTCAACACAATGGTCCTTTCTCCAGCTAAGTCTGTATATACAGTTACTGAATCTAGTATAAAATCTTCACTTGCATTAAAAACTACACTATTATTATCATCAGGATTAGGGGAATAAAGACTTCCACTATGTTCTTTCATGCCTACATTACCAGACAATCCATATCCTGACCTATCCGCAACATAAAAATTAGTATTTTCTGTTAATCCGGATACCAGATACGTTTCACCTTCTTTCAACACTTCACCACTTTCTTCTGTCTCAAACCAAGCCAAATTATCACCTATCGCGGTTAGTGTTGCTATTTCGCCTAACTCTATATCATCTCCCATAGCTACTGGAGCATCCAGCTCTTCGAAAACTGCGATCGTTACTGGTAAAGACGAAAAATAACTGCATAATCCAGAAGCAATTACAAAATACTCTCCTGACTCATTTACACTTATTGAGGGTCCACTTTCGCCTGTGTTCCAGAGCAAATTAGCTGACGCCACATTTCCGATTTGCAGCAATTCAACTACTGAATCATAGCATATTTCAAAAGCCTCATCCACAACTTGAATCTCTGGAGATAACTGAGGATCTACAACTACATTAATAGATTGAGAAAACCCAGTACATCCATCTTCATTCATGATAATAAGTGAATAATTTCCAGATTCTTTTACGACTATGGATTGTGTAGTTGAGCCATTTGACCAAACATAAGATTCAAATCCATCTTGACCATTAATAATTAGGCTATCACCAAGACAAAATTCTAACTGACCAATTGTTTCTAATGATGGTGATTCAGCCAAACATCCACCTTCAAGAATTGTAATCTTTGTATTTATAGAAACATCTAATTCCGTTTGTTTTAATCCCGAAGGCCATATAACAACTAAGGAATCAATTTGCTCCGCAGAACCAAGCCCAAAATAATTTGTAGCTGAGTTCGATATGCCATAGCTTTCACCAGCTCTTACTTCTCTTATCTGCTTGCCCCAAGAACCATATAGTTCGACTCTTGCTCCTATGGCATCTCTATTACTTATTACACCTTGTAATCTAATGGCAGAATAATTATTAGTTCCTCCACTATTTATCCACATTTTATCTGTGATATTAGATGGTGAAGTATAAATATTTGCATAACCAGCATAAACATCGATATAACCATCACTATTCAAGTCTCCCAATCCAAAAGACTCCATTCCATCATTATTAAAAGGATTTTGTAACTCAGTGAAAGTTAAGTCTCCATTATTATGAAAAATCTGAGCTTGACTCCCCGCTACAATGATATCTAGAAATCCATCATTGTCAAAATCACGCATGATACCTTGTATTGGAGTACCACCAATATCAATTCCTATATTCTCTATTTCTTCAAAATTTCCAGCTCCATCATTAATTAAGAGCTGTGCATTGTGATCGTGGTTAGTAATAAAACAATCTAACCATCCATCATTGTTCACATCTCCAAAATCAGCTGTCCATGATTGCCATTTGCTTGCCAACCCATAGTCTTCGGCTTTTTCAGTGAAATTTCCATTACCATCATTGATATATAGTTGATTTATTCTTCTTGGGTCATTTACATTGGTTACCCCTTGTCTACACTTTGCAATATAAAGATCAATATCTCCATCATTGTCAACATCTGTCCACGTAGAGCCATAATTTCCTGAAGCTGCTTCTCCTACATTTCCATCTTGAGACATGTCTATCCAGTACTGTCTAGAAAAATTCCCGTTGCCATCGTTTCCCCATATGAAACTTGCTCCATTATCATGACAAGCAAATAGATCAAGAAATCCATCATTATTAATGTCTACAAAATTTGATCCTTGTACAAATATTAGTTGACTGTCTTCTAATTCTCCATTTTCAAAACTCCCTGAGCCAGGATTAATCTTAGCTAAGCTTATCGTAGAAAAACCTCCGGAGAGGACTTCACTGACTCCATCATTGTCTACATCTGCGGCACACATGCTCCATTGACTACTCTCAGACACTTCTCCAAATTCTTTATTTTGAAACCCTGTACTCGTCTGAAATTCTACATTTAAAAATGTTCCTTGATTTAATCTTAAAATATCATCAAGCCCATCTCCGTTGATATCCAGAACCCCCATCGCTACCCCACTGTAATTTTCTTTAGCTTCTAAATTGTTAGTCTTGTCAGAAAAACTGATTTGAGCTATGCAATTATTTGTCAATGACATGGCAACCAATGATAAAATAGTAAGGTAGATTTTTTTCATATTGATTTTAATGATAGTTAGTAATAAGAAAACAAATCAGTAGGTTAAATAAATATCTTAATACTTAAACTTAAGTTACTTCAAAACTTATACGCTTACAACTAGCAAAAAGTTTGCATATCAAAGTATAAACTTTTGATCATTCAGAAATAATCACTTTTTTATTTAGAATAGAAACATTGTTTTTAATTTCTAGAAGATATATCCCAGCTCGAATATTTGAAAAGTCTAATAACTCTGATCGGCTAATAACTTTTCTTTTATCCAGAAGTCTTCCATCCACTCCATAGAGTGATACATTGATAGGCATTGAAACTTGAGACTCAACAATTATATTAATTATTCCATTACTTGGGTTTGGATAAACAGAAACATCTTTACCCTCGACCAGTTCAATTAAGGCATTAGGTTCCTCCACTACAACATCTACTTTCGTTTTTTCACTTGGACAACCTCCACCTCCTGTAGAAATTTTCCAATCATAGAAATAATAGTAATAATCCCCACCGAAATTTGAACCTTTAAGTCTTACTATATCGTCAACCACATATGGATAATCTACATTTTCACTACTTCTTTGCAATCTCGGACCGGTAATCCCAATATTTTGTTCATTTGTTTCCGCATCAGTTGTCAAACTCATGTTTTCACCTGCAGGTACATCAAGCCCTACATATATATAATTTTCTCCTTCCGGTATATCTATAAGAACTGAACTTATTTCATTCAAATCTTCGTCTACTAAAAGCATTTTTCTAACCCCAGGCATATCTGTATAGACTTTCACAGAGTCCAATCTAAAATCATCTAAAGCATCAAAAATGAGAAGATTGTTACTATTTGCAACTCCACTATAATCTGATCCTTCGTGATCAAGCATTCCTACATTCGAAGATATACCTACTTCCCCATTTTTATCTGAAGCATAGAAAGATATATTTTCAATCAATCCTGCTACTTCAAATGTATTTCCAATGGCAATATGATTATCATCGGTTTCATTTGCATACCAAGCTATATTATCACCAATAGCAGTCAATACAGCTATTTCACCTTCCATAATAGAATCTCCTTCTGCAATTGGAGCATCTGGATATTCCAAAACAATAATTTCAATGCTATTCGATTCAAATGAACCACAAAGGCCTTGGACACTAAGGGAATAAATACCGCTCTCTTCTACAGTAATGGATTGATCTTCACTTCCAGATGACCACATCACTGGGTAATTACCTTCGATGTCTTCCAAAGCCAATTCTACCATCTCACCTCTACAGAATATCTCATTACCTAGGCTTGTTATAATGGGATTTAATTGAGGATCTACTTCTACCATAATAGATTCAGAAAAAGCAGTACATCCTTCCTCATTTTCTGAAATAAGTGAATATGTTCCCCCTTCATATATAGTTGTGGAAGCAGTGTTGTCACCATTTGACCATTTGTATGTAACATACGCATCAGGTACACTTAATATGATACTATCTCCAGTACAAAAAGTAGTATTTCCCACAATAGTAATTTCTGGAGCTTCGGCAAGACATCCACCTTCTAACAGGATGATTTTTGAATTTATGGAAGGTTGATACTCTACCTGCGTAAGTCCAGATGGCCATTTTATTATTATAGAATCAATTGTTTCAGCTTGCTCAAGTCCAAAGTACTGTGTTGTAGAATTCATGATACCATAACTTTCGCCCGACCTCACTTCTCTGACTTGCATACCCCATTCTCCATAAATTTCGATCCATGCTCCTACTCCATTCAGGTTTGAAATTTGACCTTTTAGATTAACTGCCAAATAATTATTCATTCCTCCATCATTGATCCAAACTTGATCTAGCTGACTACTCGGATTGTTGAAACCATTAGCAAAACCTCCGAACACATCTACATATCCATCGTTATTAAGATCTCCGAGGGCATAAGATTGCATTCCTCCAGTTACAAATGCATCTTCTATTTCAGTAAATGTATTGTCTCTATTATTTAAGAATAATTGTGCAGTACTTCCTGCTACAAGTACATCCACCCAGCCATCATTATCAAAGTCTCTCATTACTCCTTGTATAGGCGTTCCACTCACATCTATTCCTGTGTTAGTAAGCTCAGTGAAATTTCCAGTTCCATCATTCAATAACATTTGAGATTGATGGTCATGGTTAGTTACAAATACGTCCAAAAATCCATCATTATTGATATCCTGCATATCAGCAGTCCAAGATTGCCACCCAATAGCTAGGCCTCTTGCGGCACTTTCTTCTGTAAAATTACCGTTGCCATCATTAACGTAGAGTTTATTGATTCTTCTATCATCATTTGTATTTGTCACGCCTTGTCTGCATTTAGCAATGTAAAGGTCGAGATCCCCATCGCTATCGATATCAGCCCAGATACTTCCATAATTGCCACTTGCATTCTCTCCCAGCGAACCATTTATTGATAAATCGATCCAGTCTGTGTTAACTTCAAAATTCCCGGCGCCATCATTAGCCCATATATATGAGGCTCCATCATCATGGCAGGCAAATACATCTAAAAAACCATCATTATTAATATCTACAAAATTAGATCCTTGAACAAAGACAGATCCACTTTGTGGAAGTACTCCTATCATACTCACATCGCCATTCATTCCAGAATTCATAAGTGTCAAGCCGTTATATGCACCACCAGATAATATTTCATTGGTTCCATTGTTATCAACATCTCCTATGCACATACTCCATTGATTTGAGCTTGTTATCGTTCCAAAGTTTAATGTCTCAAATGCAGAACCATCTTGTCTTTGATATTCAACATACAAATCTGAAGCTTCATCAAGTCTTACTATGTCATCTAAACCATCATCATTCATATCGATAACAGCCAATGCAACCCCACTTCTGCCTGGAGAAGTTATCAACTCGTCTGTCTTGTTGGTAAATGTGACTTGTGCTAATGTGACCGTTTGACTTAAAATAAACACTAAAAATGTAAACAGTTTAAAGTTCCTTTTTGATATACTCATCAGATTGAATGATTGGTTTTAATAATAAAGGCTTGAAATTAGAATTTCAGAATGAAAAAAAGAAACTATAGTGCGACTTATGTCATGGAATACTTTAACCAGACAGATTCAAGTTTAAATTCTATTAAAAAGTAAGCTAATCCGTTTTACATTTTCACTATCTTCTTGTATCCTATAGAGATTGTATTTATAGACAATTCAACTACATATAATCCATTTGGCAATGAAGTTAAATCTATTCTCCTATCACAAACAAATAGGATTTGAGCTTGAACATTATTCCATTTATTTACATATTTTTTAAAAACTTATCCATCTTTTAAAATATAAAATTTGCCTATAACCAATATTATTCATATGATTATTAAAAAAATATGTAGTATTAATATATTTTTAACCCTTCAATACGTTTTATATCGTCTGCATTGTAGAGTTCGGCCTAATACGGCATGAAAAGTGATATAAGATAAAGGTTATTATCAATTATTAAAAATTGATATTTGACATTTAAGAACTAGCAAAATCCAATGATTATGGTGACTACAGAAATACTAGAAAAAAGAGATAAAAACAAAGCACGTAATACGTCTATCGTAATTCATTTATTATTGTTACTGATTGCATTCTTCTACTTCTGGACTATGGATATCAAGCCTGTACCAAAAGAGAATGTTTCTACCTATGTAGCTATTGAATTCAAAGAAAGTAGTCTGAGTAAATATGCGCATGCAGACGCTGGTAAAAAGAAGGCGAAGACAGAATCTACTAAAAAGTTAGAAACTAAGAAGCCAAAACCAGTAGTAACTCCACCAAAACCAAAAGTGGTAATTCCTGTACCGAAACCGGTAGTAAAACCTACACCTACTGACCCTATCGTATCAGAGACTACTGTAGAAGAGAGCCCAGTAGAAGCAGTCGAAGAAGAAATAGAAATTGATATTCCTGAACCAGAAGAAATTATAGAAGTGGAAGAAGAAGTTGTAGAGGATCCTGTGGAAGAGGATGTTATAACTGAAGCAGACCTTGAAGAATTAATGGAAGAAGAAGCTGAAGGAGAAGCGGAAGCTGAGGAAGCCGCAGAAACTGGTGGTACAAGCGGAGACGGTGGTGATGACGACACAGACTCATCTATAGAAGGAGATGGAGGAACTGGAGAAGCAGGTGCTGGAGACGGTGACGGAGCAACGAGTGGAGATGATGGTGACGAAGGTGTTGGTGAGGCAGGAAGTGGAACCGGAGATTATGATGGAAGTGGAGATGGTGTTTTCGGTAGAAAGATCATTAAAAGAAACTGGAGAGAGTTATTTAAAGGTGGTAATCAATCAAAAGGTAAAGGAAAGATCGTTGTTAAGATCTGTGTAGATAGAGCTGGTGATGTTAGATATACAGAAATCCTATTTGACGAAACTACTGAAACAAATACACAAAGATTAAAGCAAGCTATGAAAGCTGCTAAAGGATATAAAGTACAAAAAGACCCTGGTGCTCCAGCTGAGCAATGTGGTAAATTGATATTTAATCTAGATATCAATGCACTAAAAGGCTGTCTCTTATACACATCTGACGCTGCCGACGAAGAGGATAG
>CAJXUU010000120.1 GCA_913061325.1 uncultured Saprospirales bacterium
ATCTACACTATCCTCTTCGTCGGCAGCGTCAGATGTGTATAAGAGACAGATTATCGACGGATTGTATCCGTCTCTAAAATGATGTGATCCATTCTAGGGTCATATGCTGAGTAGTTACAACTACTTGAATAAAACGATCCTATTTAGAAGTACCAGATAGCAATAAATAAATTTGCTGCTTCTTTTAAAATAAAAAAATAATTATTCAGCATCCTGATCTTTCGTATGTTAAAATTATATGGAATTTGCATTAAATCAGCAATTTACCTATTACAATAAATTATAATATGTATATTTACCTTCCGATACTATAAGATTGGTCTCAGACTAGTATCTCAAATTTGAAAAAATAGAAAACTACAATCCAATGGCTAAGATTTTAATCGTAGATGATGATAAAGGTATCCGTAACACACTGCGAGAGATACTCCAATTTGAAAAGTATACCGTAGATGAAGCTACAGATGGACTAGACTGTCTGGTAAAAATCAAACAGAACAAGTATGACGTCATCATTATGGACATTAAGATGCCCAAAATGGACGGAATGGAGGCAATCGAAAGAGTTCAGATATTGAGCCCTGAAACTCCTGTCGTGATGATATCAGGTCATGGAAATATCGATACAGCTGTAGAAGCTGTTAAGAAAGGAGCATTTGACTTTATATCTAAGCCACCCGATCTCAATAGGCTATTAATCACTATCAGAAATGCGATGGATAAGTCTGAGCTGATAATTGAGAAAAATACGCTTCAGAAAAAAGTATCTAAGAAAGGGAAGAGAGTACAAGAAATCATCGGCAATAGCAAAGCAATCACTGCGATTAAAAATACAATCGAGCGTGTTGGCCCTACAGACGCTAGAGTACTAGTTACTGGACCCAATGGATCAGGTAAGGAACTAGTAGCAAGATGGTTGCATGAAAACAGCCCAAGAAAGGAAAATAACATCATTGAAGTCAACTGTGCCGCTATTCCTTCAGAATTAATAGAAAGTGAGCTTTTTGGCCATGAAAAAGGATCATTTACCTCAGCTCATAAATTGAGAATTGGTAAATTCGAATTGGCGAATAATGGTACACTCTTCCTTGATGAGATTGGAGACATGAGCCTTTCAGCACAAGCAAAAGTACTGCGTGCACTTCAAGAAAGTAGAATTACTAGAGTTGGTGGAGACAAAGAAATCCAAGTCAATGTAAGAGTAGTCGCAGCAACGAACAAAGATTTAGAAGCAGAAATCAGAAAAGGGAAATTCAGAGAAGATTTATACCATAGATTGGCAGTAATTCCTATCCGAGTACCAGGATTGAATGATAGAAGGGATGATATTCCTTGTCTTATAGAGCATTTCATTGAAGGCATCTGTAATGAATATGGTTCGCCAGTAAAGAAGATAGAATCTGCAGCAATCAAAGACCTTCAGAAAGTAAACTGGACGGGTAACATAAGAGAATTGAGAAACGTCGTCGAAAGACTTATCATCTTAAGTGGTAAAACAATCACAAAATCAGATGTAAGCACTAACGTAGTCTCTGCTGACACAAAAAGACACAACTACAGCGAACTTTTTGATAAATTCGATAATCTAGAAAGCCTCAAAGCATACATGACTGTAGAATGGGAAAAACACATGGGTATATTGGTATAAATATAAACCCAAGTAAATAGAATATTTATTGAAAGCATCTGGTATTTTAGTATCAGATGCTTTTTTGTTTTCCAAAAAAAAAGGTGAAGCAAATTAATGCTTCACCGGATACTTAACACCTTAACTAAATAGGGTGTATGCACACTTTACATACCATTTACGTTCATAATTGGTATTATACGATACACTATTTCATTTTATAGTTACCATTCCCAACTTTGAATCCATTATTATAGATTTCAACGTCGTACATTCCTTTTGGTAATCTATCATTTACTCTCCATTTTACACATCCTTCAGTATCTTCATTATTATATTCTATCACACCTGTGCTTGTGTATCTTACTTGTGTATTGTCTAGTTTATTAGTCAATACTCCTGATCCCATATCTTCTCTTGCTACTGTTTCCCCAAGAGGATCTATCAATCTGATTTGGAATTCCTTTGGTCCAGAAGGAGTAACCAAATTCGTTTCAGTTGTAAAGCATACTTCAACTAAGTTGATGTTTTTAGCTCTTGATTTTTTCTTCTTTTTACCATTATCCTTTAATTGGTAACCTTGTACTTTCATAAAATTGATCTTGATAGCATTTGCCATATCAACTTTCGTATCGAGTACTTCATTCTTTTTAGCCAATCTCTCTTTCTCGACAGCTAATACCGCTCTTGCCGCTTCAATTTCATTTTTAGCAGTTTGCTCATTGAGATATTGCGTATTAAGAGAAGAGTTCTGTTGCTTAAGTTGAGTGTTACTTGCCATAAGCATAGCGTTATCGTCTCTTAATTGTGCCAACTCTGCTACATACTGTGCCGCTTGAGAGTTCATATTAGCAATTTCTTCTTTTGCTTTGTTAAGTTCTCTTTTTGTCCAAATCAGATTATTGATTTTATCCTTTTGAGACTTTAGTTCTACTTTCTGGCTTTCGATGAGACTGTTGAGTTCATTATTATCACTTCTCATATCTTCAAGGCCTTCAAGCGCAGCAGTATAATCTTGCTCTAGTTCTGCTTGTACTTGTTCTAATTCCACTAATTCAGTCTCTTGACGAATGTTTTGAGTTTTCAATTGAGAATTAGAAAACCATTGGTAACCGTTTAATCCGATGAGGGCAATCATAGCTATTATTGCCATAGCTGATAAGTTATTCTTTGATTTCAATGTCATTTCTGTTCAGTTTTTATGTTAAAAGTGTATGTAACAGTGCTTATTCGATATGATAACGGTACAAATATTGTTAAATATTTCCTTGTTTGCACTATTCAGGTGTAAATTGGTTGAATACACTTATTAAACCAATTAGTAGAAAACCCTGATAATCATGATAATCCAAAAGAAAATTCTTAAAAACACATTATTTATTGATATTGAAACAGTGTCCGCCACTGCTCATTTCGAAGATCTTTCTGAAGAAATGCAATCACTATGGATGAAGAAATCTCAAAAATTCAAAATAGATAAGGATCGAGAAATGACTCCAGATCTTGGCGCTGGTTTCTACAGAGAAAAAGCAGGCATTTTTGCAGAATTTGCCAAAATAGCTTGTATCACTGTAGGATATCTTTCGAATGAAAAAGGAGAAGAAACATCATTAAGGCTGAAATCATTTGCTGGAGAAGAAAAGGAACTCCTTGAAGAATTCAACGATTTACTCAATAATCATTACGACAGACCTGATGAGCACTACCTCTGTGGTCATAACATCAAAGAGTTTGATATCCCTTTTCTATGTAGACGATGCGTTGTAAACGGAATAGAACTGCCACGATTACTCAATATCTCTGGCAAAAAGCCTTGGCAAGTAGCTCATTTATTAGATACTATGGTATTGTGGAGATTCGGAGATTTTAAAAACTATACTTCACTTGCTCTATTGGCTGGCACCCTTGGTATTCCTTCTCCAAAAGATGATATCGATGGCAGTATGGTTGGTCATGTATTTTGGGAAGAGGATGATATCGATCGTATTATTACTTATTGTGAAAAAGATGTGGTTACGGTTGCACAAGTGGTTATGAGATTTGCGGGCATGGATTTGATTAGTGAGGATAGGATTGAGGTTGTGTAGTAAAAGCTCTATATAATTTTTAATTTCACGTTATAATGAGCACCGTTTTTTTACGATAACTAATAATCACAAAATGAAAAACATACTAACAATAATACTAACCACTACCTTATTCATATCATGTGGCGGCGAAGAAGAATATCCAATCACATATACATTTGACAAAGCAAATGAAATATCTACAGTTGTATTAACAGCTGACAATACAGGAGAGGTAATTGAAATAGAAAAGTTACATAGTTTAGAGAACTTAGGATTAAGTCCTTTCGAATTCTTTACTATGACAGCAGGTTTACAAGTATTTAAATCTTTAACTATTGATTCCGAAACAGACCTAACTATAGATTTTGGGATGGACACACCTCTTGGACAGGTAGTCTCCTTCTCTTACACGGATAATGAAGTAAGTCAATTTGGGTTAATAATTGAAGAAGATAAAATAAGCCAAAGAGCCTGTTTTGACTTGTCATCAAGTCCCACATATCCCTCTTCACTTAATGCAAATAGATGTGATGAAGAAGATGCTGGAATTGCGGGTCGAGATGCATTCACAACCAATGAATTTTCTACAAACGATACATTAGCGTATTCTATAATTGAGTATGTGTATCTTAAGGAGAACTAGACGTACTAATAATTAACAATTGCTAGATATCATATTTAATTTGTGTCTGGAGATATAGACTAACTGTGTTGTGTGGAAGAATAAAGAGACCACCGAGGTTTTCGAAACCTCGGTGGTCTTCTGTCCGAAAATCACACGACAACTTCCTCCTCCTTAATCCTTCTCCAAAAGGAGGACATAGGCATGGCTCTGGCTGTATATCGATTATCAACAAAAAAAGGCCTCAAACCAAACGATTTGAAGCCTTCTATATTTCTTAAAAATTAATTTCTTAATTCTGCTTTAATCTTTCTAATATTCCATTGTTATCAATAACGATTTCGGCATCTGCAAAACCTTTGTTGACAGCTTTAATCATAGCTTGTTCAGCATCAGCATATGTACTATATCCACCTAAGATGAAGATCGTCCAAGCACCTTTGGTCCATTGCTCTATTTTTCCTAATTGCTTCGCATTCTCGATATCAAACCAGATCGGATCTTCATAAGACGCTAATCTGATCTTATAACTATTCCTACCTGTATTGTTCAGTGAGAATTCATTTGATTCAATCGTATTTGTTGACGGAGTTACAGCTTTATTAGTAGTCGTCTTTATAGAAGAATCATATGAAGTATACGAATCTTTCTGACTATCGTTAGCTACTATAAGTTCTATTTGCATAGATCCTAGATCATCTTTCGTGATAAATGCATCTCTATATCCACTTGCTTTTACACTTTTTAAGACCGTTTGAGCCTCTTGTTTATCTAAGAAATAACCCAACTTTATTTTAGTACTTGTTGCTTTGAAGACTTTATATAGGTTACCAAATTTCGATAATGACAAGAACTTATTAACATTCCCTGAAGTTCTACTCAATGCCGCCAATTGAATAAAGTACACATTTGACGCTGGTAAAATTTCTCCTAATGCTACTCTTTTAGCACCTGCAAGATCAAGATTTAATGGTGCTTTACTTGCAGATATTGCTTTGAAGTTTGGTATTTTAAATGATTCTGGCTTATCCGTTTCTTCTGCAGTTGCAACAACTTCTGTAACAGAAGGAATTGTTTGCTTTAATATAGGTTCTGGAGTCGTTTGTGGCTCTATAGATTGAGGTACTGTTTCCACTTCTTTTTCGATAACAACATCCTCTTTCATAGGTTGAACTACAGCTTGCTTTTCTGCATTAAGCTCTATAGCCAATTCTTCCTCTTCTATCTCTGCTATGTATTTTTCTAACGAGCGTCCAAGAACATTGATAGGAGTACTTACATCTTTTGTTTCTATAATGCTAGTTGAAGTTGCAGTCGAAATATTACCCAATTCAGTATTCGGAAGTTGGTTGATAAGGATCTCTTCTTTTACTTCTTGTATTTGTACTATTTCCTCAATAGGTTTTGCAAATCCCCAAGTCGTTAATTCATCTTCCTCTTTTTCTAACTTGGTCGCTGATAAATCATTTAATTCTGGATTAGTGTTTTCTACTTCTTCAGTTATTTCAGGATTTAGAACTGTAATCTGTATTTCTTCTGAATTTGCTACAGCCTTTGCAGATGGATTATATATATCATAACCTACTTCACTTTGTATAGTTGACAATGCTACTGCATTAGGCACAAAATCGCTTCCTGCTGCAAAGTCTGCAATTTCAATTGGTACAGCAAGGTAAATATCATCCATTCCTTTACCTCCTAATCTATTAGAACTAAAGAAGATCCCATCACTTCCTTCTTTGATCATGGGATAATAATCATCTGCAGGTGAATTGATCCCGTTAGCCATGTTTTCTGGGTGTGTCCATTGACCTCCTTTTACCAGAGAATGAAAAATATCATACCCTCCCATTCCGTGATGGAAGTCAGAAGCAAAATATAGATCCTCCCCATTGAAGAAAGGTGTGATTTCGTTTCCTGCAGTATTTACATCATTTCCTAAATTTTCTGGATAAGTCCAAGAGTTGCCCTTCCAGTAGCTTACATATATATCGTAACCTCCAAATCCTCCAACTCTATTACTAGCAAAATACAATGCTGAACCATCAAAAGCTAAAGATGGAAAACCTGTAGAAGTACCAAATTCATTATATCTAAATGGACGTTCATTGTTCCATTCTCCGTTCTCTTTCAAGTCAGCTATATAGATACTGTGATAGCTGTCATCTCCTGTTACATGCGCTCCACCATTTTGAATCTTATTTCTTGTAAATGCACATTTTCCTACTTGAGGGGCGAAACTGATAGGTCCGATGTTTTTCTTTTCAGCGATACCAGATCTGAGAAATTTCACATTATCCGCTCTTAGATCTTCAGACACTTCGGCGATATAAAGCATATTACCTGTTAACTTTTGTCCTGAGTTTTTAGCATCATCAGATAGTTCTACATCATTTCTAAAAGAAGAAAAAATCAATCTGTCATCTGCGAAAGCTACGCCAAAATCAGAATTTGCAGTATTCACGCCTACTAATTCAACTTCATAGGCATCATTTTGTCTGTATAAATGGTGGGCAAATTCACAAGAAAGCTGATAGTGTTGAGCATCTTGTGGATTGTATATCTTATATAATTCGAATTGATAATGTGCCTCAGTATACTTGGCCATTTTCATCAAAGTAACTCCATAGTTTCTGATATGAATTGGATTTAGGAATTCTTCTGGCATAATGTTAGCAAATGCCTCTTCCGCTAAACCTAGTTGATTAGTCATTCTGTACGCTTCCGCTAAATTTGACTTCGCTTGAAGGTTATCAGGATGTTTATCTAAGGTTTTCTTGTAAGAATCTATTGCTTCATGGTAATGCTTAAGGTCGAATTGTTTATTCGCTTTGTGCAATATATTTTGACCTGAAAGCGGCGTAGATAGGCAGATGCAGATCAACACGATTGCAATTTGTCCAGCAAAAGCAACGCAAGTTTTCTTGTCGATCATCTTAGAAGCAGTCGCTTTAACCGATCGAAGACATACAGAATAATGTGCCATAATTGACAATTGTCGTTTCATATTCATGATTTCAAATTTGTAGACCCTATTGTATTAGTCTAGCAAATATATGTAAAACTACAACTACTAGTTAGTAATACATGATAAATATATGTAATATGTAGAAAACAGATCATTTTTTCTATATTATATACCTGCCCATTTTTACTATACCAAATAGCAAAAGACCCATTTTGTCTTACAAACAGACTATTTATTTGCTTTCTGAACATTTAAACAACTTTAAAAATTGATAATTGTATATATTCACATATTGAAGTGTTTGAAAACTTTCCTGTCTTTCGAAAATCATGCTTTCAACTAATACCTTTTAATCGCAATACACTACAAATGAAAAAATCTAGCTCCTACCTTATATTATTATTTGCTCTTCTTGTTGTAAATCATACAACCGCACAAAAACTTAATCACTTGTTAGGTGAGGTGATCGTAGAAGTAAAAGGTGATGCTGGTGCAAGATCGCTTGTTATCGATTTAAATGCAAATAGTAAATACAGATCAAGTATACAAGCCACAAAAATAATGGCGGAACCTATGAATCTATGGGTATTGAAAGTAGATCCCAATTTAGATAATGAGATAGAATTTTTAGAAACTGTCAAAATGAATAAACATACATTATTGGCTCAAAAGAATCACCTTTCACAATTAAGAGAGACGATTCCTAACGATCCATTATTTGATAATCAATGGCAATATATCAACCTTGGTTCTAATGGAGGTCAGATCGGTGCTGACATCGATATGGAGCTTGCATGGGATCATACCACTGGAGGTAAAACTATCGATGGTGATGATATTGTAGTTTGTGTCATAGATGATGGCATCAGAATAAACAACCCTGATTTAGGAGATAATTTATGGATTAATGATGCTGAAATAGCCGATAATGGAATCGATGACGATGAGAATGGATATGTCGATGATGTTAGAGGGTGGAATGCTGAAGGTGACAATGACAATGTATATCAGGGTGGAGGTCACGGTACATCTGTAGCTGGCATTGTGGGAGCAAAAGGAAACAATGAGATCGGTGTTTCTGGTGTGAATTGGGACGTAAAACTGATGATAATCATAGGCGGAAGTCCTGAATCCTTAGCTTTGGCTTCATATGCATATCCGTATCAAATGAGAAAACTATACAATGAGACAAATGGCGAAAAAGGTGCCTTCGTAGTAAGTACTAATGCAAGTTGGGGTGTTGACTTGGGTGACCCTAATGATGCTCCTATCTGGTGTGATTTCTATAACGTGCTAGGTGAAGTGGGTATTCTCAACTTCGGTGCGACTATCAATGGTAATACAAATGTAGATGTGCAAGGAGATCTGCCTACTGGTTGTTCTAGCGACTTCTTAGTATCTGTTACAAATATGAATAGACAAGATGAAAAGGTAACATCAGCAGGCTATGGAATTCGTTCTATCGATCTCGGTGCGTTTGGTGCTCAGACATATACTTTAGATGGTAATAATTATGGTTCATTTGGTGGCACTTCTGGAGCTACGCCGCATTGTGCAGGTACAGCTGCATTGTTATATGCTGCCAACTGTAGTGAATTTATGACTGTTGTAAAAAATGATCCTGCTCAAGCAGCTCTAGCTGTTAAGGATTATATACTTCATGGAGTAGAATCTAACCAAAGTTTACAAGGAATTACTACTACCGGTGGAAGACTAAATGCCAATAATGCTATGTTAAACCTACTCAGCACATGTGAAGACTGTACAGATGCCTATGGTGCTCGATTGTCAGAGATACAAGTTGACAATGCTAAACTTGTATGGCTTGACAATGGTAAAATAGGAACAGTGTCCATCAGATACAAAGCGCTAGATGCAGTTGACTGGAATGAAATAAATGATATCTCTTCAGGTTATCAATTTACAAATTTAACTGCATGCACATCTTATGAATATCAGATTAAGACTGCGTGTAATGGACAAACTGATAGTGAATATACTTACCCAAGGGTATTCGATACTGATGGCTGTTGTATTGCTCCTGAAGGAGTAAGTGCTGCAATTGAAGAAAACACTATAGTTATTGATTGGGGAAGTGTGACAGCAGCTACTAATTTTATAGTAGAGTATAGAAATATTGAAAACCCAGATTGGACTGTTGCTAATCTAGGAACTGATAATTCATTTACTTTTTCAGGAATTGAAGACTGTCAATATTATGAAATTAGAATAAAATCAGAATGTGCCGCTACTTCTAACGAGTCAGAATTTTCAGAAGTGATTGGTTTATCTACTGAATGTGGTGCATGTTCTAGAGAATACTGTTCATTTGGTATCAAAAACATCGATGATGAATGGATTGAGTCAGTAATTATACCCGACGTATTCCAAAATATATCTGGAGTTAATAATTCTGGTTATGGATATTTTGTTGGACAATTTGACATTAAACTTGATCAAGGAAAAGAGTATGAAATCATCTTGTCTCCTGGGCACACAAGTACTTTATACGATGAATTTTTCTCAGCTTTTATTGACTATAATCAAGATGGAGAATTTTCTGAAGAAGAAGCGATCTATATTTCTGAATTCGCTACACAGACTCCAATTTCTGGATTATTTACTATTCCTCTCGAATCAACAGTAGGAATAACAAGGATGAGAGTCATCATGAGATATAATGAACTCAATCAAGGTTCATGTGACAATGGAGCATTCGAATATGGAGAGATTGAGGACTATTGTGTTGACATAATGCCGAAAGTTAATACAATCGATATCAACAATACTGGATATTTAGTCTACCCTACTCTTACTTCTGACCGTTTGAACATAGATCTAGGAAGTGAAATAACAACTGAAGGTTTGATTGATATTGTCTCGACACAAAATGGGCAAACTGTTAAACAAAAGAATATTACATCAAATCAATCAATATACACTGTTGATATGTCAGAGTATACTTCTGGCGTCTATATGGTTGTGATTAATGTGGGCGGAGATCGTATTGTACAAAAAGTAGTTAAATTTTAACCCAATTAAACAAAAGAATATCAAATCGATACATTCTTTCTGATCAAAGGTTCATCATTAAGAGAACCAAATATCCAGATTCTTGCTGATTTTATCTATTGGAATATTGAGTTTACTATGCTATTAAAACAGAATGGACTTGAATGAGAGAAAATTATTCTTTTAGATTTACAAACATCAAATAGCTATTATCAAAATCAATCACCTAATCAATGTCAAATCTCCAACATAAGAAACTTGTTTTCCATCAACTAAAGTCACCAAAGCTTCTACAATATATACAGCTATTTCTGCATTCTGACCATTCACACTACCATCCCACCCAAAAGATTCGTCACCTGGAATTGGGTTATTAGATACATAAAGAAGTCCACCCCAACTATCATAAACTTTGATGTATTCAATTGATTGAATCCCCGTGACGAGGGGTAGATAAAATCTGTCATTAATATTGTCGCCATTTGGTGAGAATATTTGAGGGAAAGGTAATTTATCTGGTCTATTAAGTGTGATTCTGAACTCCTTTTCTACTATACATCCATTTATATCAATGACTTCAACTGATATAGTCATATTTCCATCAGGTATGATATCAAATGATATACATCCATCACAAGGAACATTGCTAGACCAAGTTATCTGACTTATTGAATCCAATGGAAGATTAATCTCTGCTAATACACTAAGTGATTGGCCAAAAATCAAAGTTGTATCCATTGGAAGAATAACAGACAACAATGTACTAGTATCAATAACAACAAGGGTATCTAAAACACACCCAAGACTATCCATTATTGTCAATTCATGCTCGCCAATATTTAGAAAAGGTATATCCATTCTTTCACCATAATCATTGCCATTTAAAACAATGTTAAACGGCCCAAATCCTCCTATTACATTTCCAATTTCTATTATTCCATTTTCAAAACCAAGACAGGTAGGAGGTGTAATCAATAAATCTACACCCATTAGATCTTGCTCTTGCAATATTAAGTCTAGAGTATCAAAACTTATACAACCAATAGAATTGTCTGTGACTTTAATAATATATAATCCTTCTCCCTCTATTCTTGGGTTTAGAGTGTTTTCACCCGCTAAGATTTTCCCATTATCTGACAGCCATTGATAACTATATTGTGGGCCCATAGAGGAACCGCTACCAGACAAGTTAATTTCTAAATTCTCACATTGAAAAAGGTCATCATTATGAGCAATAGCATCTGGATATATTCTACCGTCAATTACTTCTATGGTTGTGCTGTCTACACATCCATTTTCGCCTGTTACAATCAATGTGTACAGCCCTGGTTCTTCTGTCATTGCTAAAGGGGTATTCGCAGTATATTGATTAGGACCTTGCCATAGTATAGATCTATCATCAGCTACATCTGTAGCTAATATTTCGATTGGACCCAAACAAAATAAAATCTCAGCTTCTGCAGAAAATATGGGCAAAATTGGTTCATCAATTACTAGAAAAGTGTCTGTAGTCGAACAGCCATCTGAAGAAACCGCTAATCCGATATATTCCCCTGGTTCAAATATCTTAGCCGTATCTCCAATAGCAAAATAACTAGGTCCAAACCAATTGGTTGATGCACCTTGGCTAATGCTGGTCGCGGTAACTACTGCCGGTGCTCCATCACAAGGAAGATAATAATCATCTACAATTAATATTGGAAAAACACGTTCGTCTCTAACCTCTACTTCAGCACTTGATATGCATCCATTTATTGAAGTCACAGTTACTTGATAAAATCCACTTTCGAAAACCAATGGCTCTATATCTGTACTTTCAAAATTTGGCCCCGTCCATTCATAACTTATTAGAGGAATATCTGAAATCACGTTCAAAAACACCTTACCCGCAGTACAAGTGATTGGATCACCAAAAACCTCAATTACAGCTGCTGTGGTATCGTAAAGCACTTCCATTGTATCTTTAGAAATACACCCATTAGGTCCAGTAATTTCGACTGTATATTCTCCATCTTGATCTGTTACTATTGTTTCTACATTGGGGTCTAATACACCATTCCCAGTCCATTCTAAAGACCAAGATGATTCATAATCAGCTATCGACAATGTCACTTCATCAAGGATACAAGTTATTTGATTGCTTAGATCTATTGAGCCAAGTGGAGGAAAACTATCTCTATATACAAAAAACGAATCTATAGATCTGCAACCATCAATGTTCGTTAATATAAATGAATAAGTGCCTGTTTGTCCAGTTGTGAAGCTGTAATCATTGTCTGGTACATTTGTTGGTCCAGTCCAGACTACGTCTAATAATGGATCTGATGATGTAAACCCAACAGTCACCATGTTATCAATACAGTCTATAGAATCCAGATCAATAACATAGTCTGGAAAATCATTACTTATGGTTACTTCATTTGTGACTGTAGTGGTGCATCCATTATCCGCTATTCCCACTGCACTATAAATACCTGGTTTATCTACTTGAATGTTTAAGTCGTTTTGCGAAATTATCCCCGGTCCGCTAAATATGTATGAGGTCGTAATAGCATCCACTGCAAGATTAATATCTACAATAGAATCTGCGCATGTTATTACCCCATCGTTTATCATTGTTAAAACCGGAGAAATGGTGTCAGCTACAACATTAATCTGGAAGGTGTCTCTACACATCCCAGGAGCTACTGCATACACATTATAAATTCCAGGTTCTGATATCGTTGCAGTTTCACCATTTGCTGAAAAATTTGGACCTTCCCAGATGATATTGATCGTACTCGATTCATAAGTTACATCAATGGTCAAAGTAGATGAGAAACAATTGTAGATCGTATCTCGGCCCATAAGATTTGGTAATTCCCCTTCATCAAAAACCTCGATGCTGTCTAAGCCTACGCAACCATTCGTAAATTGATAACTTAAATAGTATAAACCTGGCTTATCTATTTCTGGTTCTTCATTATTATCTAATAGTCCAGGACCTGACCACTGATAAGAATCGAACTCTCGTTCGACATCGATATTTATTTGTACTGTTTCATCCTCACAATTGAGAATATTAGCTGATATATCTTCGATTTTGGATACTTTATCTTCTTTGATATCAAATGAATATTTAGAACTACAACCGTTAGTTGGATTTGTTACAATTACTTCATAAAATCCTGTATCCAAGACTCTAATAATATTAGAATCAACTGGAAAAAAAACACCTTCTAATGACCAAACCATATCATAACTAGATGTATCAGAAGGTACAATGTATACAGTATCCGTATCACAATTCAGATCACTAAATTCAAAAGATAGATCTGGTAAATCAACATCAACACCCATTGTGAAAGTATCAATATCAAAACAACCATTCTCCAAACTTACTTTTACTATGTATTCCCCAGGAGCAAATATCCATGGTGTAGATGATGTATCTCTGAAACCATTCACGTTTGTCCATTCGTAGGTGGCATCTGTTATATTTATGGAGGACATTATTTGTATACTATCTTGACCACATAGAAAATCGGCCTCCACAACTGATATTTCTGGACTAACTAGATCTTCAGTCACGATCAATGTTGTATCTAATGTACATTTCTTATCATCTTCCAAATGAAGCAGATATAATCCTGATAGACTAGAATTAAATGTTGAATCCACTACTGGTGCTCCATTGGGTAGTATCCAAAGCGGATTTAGTCCTCCAATGCTAGACGAATATGATATGATGACTTCTGGTTGCTCACAATCAATCTCCCCTCCGAATAGCTCTACATCAATGGTATCTACTTGGCTATTTATATCTATGCTAAATGTATCAACACAGCCTTCTCCTGTACGAACTCGAAGATAATATCGTCCTGGTATGTCTATCAGTAAAAATGTATCCATTCCCAAAACATCATTGTCCTTTATCCAAAAGAAGTTAGAGTTAAATGTGTCCGCATTTGTAGTTCTAATAACTGTAGATGGGTCTTCACAGGTAAGAGTATCTCCTGCTAATACAAACTCTGGATATTCTCTGACATCCTCTACAACTATATCTCTGCTGACTAAACAACCAAACTCGGTTACAAATTCGACATTATAGGTACCCTCAACTCCAACTAATATATCATTACCGATTTCTCGAAAGCTATTTAATCCTGTCCATGATATATCGTCTATCTCATCACTCGTGTTTAGTTCTACAAATGCACTATCAGATAAACAAGTAATGTCCTCTATAACAATTTCAACTTCAACATAATCTTCGTTTTCTGTTATTAATATTTCATTTGTGAAAATGCATCCTAGCGTAACAACTTCAAATACATATGTACCCGCTTTATCTATTTCTACTAATTCATTTGATGGATTTGATATAAAATTACCATCATTTGTCTTCCAGGCAAAAGTAGAGATGCCTGTCAAATCAGTATCTGTAGCATCCAATTCTATAATCGGATTTGCACAAGACAAAGCATTATTGTCTGAAGTAACCAAAACCTCAAGATTTACTACTTCCAAATCCAGCATACTTATACTGTCACATGGATTTAATTCTGTGATGACTTCATATAAGCCCGATTCAGTGTAATTATCTGCACCAATTGTAACAGTATCTCCTTGGCATATTCTCCTAGTCTCTGTTATAACCTCTGGCACTTCAAATATTTCGATATCTATACATTCATTTGAAAGCGTAGCACATATAGCATTGTCCAAAATATAGTTCTCAATGACCGATAGGTCACTACCTACTACCATTCCTTCAACTTCCGCCTCATCATCTAAAAAATATTGAATTCCACAAAGTGTGTAGCTCCCAGGAGCAGTTGAAGAAAAATCAGTATTGGTAGTTAGGTTTTGAAACCCACTTTCATCAAAGAATAGGTATTGATATCCATATGCCGTGCTGTCATAAGTATTTTCCAGATTGGGTACTATTGTAAGATTAAGTTCCTCGCTTTCTTCACAATAAGATACATTCTCTTCATCTAAAGAATGAGTAATAGGTTCGCAAGAATTTACAGTTATCATAGAATCATTACAAAACTCCATGCCAAAACAAGAGAACATACCTTCTCCAAATTGAGATTCATCTGATATGTGTAATTTCCATACGCCATTTACCGGTCCAGTAAAGTTTTCCAATCCACTAAGATGAGGATAGTATGATCCTGTATAAGTAGTAAACACAACCCATCCTCCAACCGGATTACTATTCCATATCTCATCATAATTGAGATCAGGCATTGCTGTAAGACTATCTCTATTGACAAACTGAATGTCCCATGAATTGACCAGGCCAGTATCTGTCTCTTATACACATCTGACGCTGCCGACGAAGAGGATAGTGTAGA
>CAJXUU010000121.1 GCA_913061325.1 uncultured Saprospirales bacterium
TCGGCAGCGTCAGATGTGTATAAGAGACAGTATTAGATTTTCTTCTATAAAGTTTGCCCATCCGATAAACTTATCATCTGCATTGCAAATTAAATTAGAGTAATAAGATTTAAAATTTTGAAAATATAGTTCTTGTGCATCCCAAATTAATGAAATCATCTGTTGATGATGTTGAGTTAAAGAATCAATCTGATACTCTAGATATTCTTTAATTAGCTCCGATTTACCCTCTGTATTCGACAAATTTATGGAAAGGATCCTTTGTCTTAACTCAAGTGTATTCTCAACAAATGCCATATATTCTTTTTAAAATAAATTATCGTATAAATCCTTTGTATCTGAATTAGTCTCTAGACCTCCTTTCATATATTGGCTTAATGTTTTGAGGTTTTTATGTCCACTAACTTTCATAACTTCAGACAAAGGCATTCCACTTTGGATCGCTAAAGTAACAAATGTTCTTCTACAAGTGTGAGAAGCAATTAAGTCACATTTCCTAATCATTTTAGATTCTATCTTTCCATTGTATTGAGTTTCAACTTTTATTTCATCTCTAATTACCGCAATATCAAGAATCTTCTTTATGTCTCTATTGAAATATACCTCATTTATTATTGGAGGCTTTCCACTATGTTTATCAAAGATAAATTTTAGCTTTTTTGTTAGTGGAATAGATATGAGTGCGCTTGTTTTCTGCTGTCTAATTTTTATGACATCTATTCCATTTTCTACGATTATATCTTTATGTGTAAGCATTTTAAAATCAGAATAACGCTGTCCAGAATAAATACCTATCAATAACCTATCTCTTATGTGTTCTAATGATTTGGGTAGTTTGACATTTTCGATTAGTCCAATCTCATTTTTTGTCAAAGCAAAATCATTTCCAGAAACTTTAGGTTGAGATAATCTCCAACTATTGGAGGTGTAGGAATCATCCACATTGACTTTTAAATCTTTCATATACTTTAAGAACTGAACTAATCTTCTTTGAAGCTTATTTACGGTTCCTTGCGCATATTGTTTCTTAGTCTTAGATGATCTATTTAAGTGAGCAGTAAAGCTTATAAGTCTCTCCAAAGTAAGGTCTCTAAATGTTATTGATTTTGCATTTGCAAATGAACTAAAGTTATTGTACAATTGATCAAAGCTTTGTATAGTACCAACTGAGTACTTCTGTTCGTCTTTCATCCCTCTTATATACTTTTCAAGCTCAACAATGACTTTATCAGATCTTGTAGTATTTATATTAGTCTCAGGTGATTTATTAACTTTTGTTCTCTCTTTTAATTCCAAGGTTGTTGGAATAATATTTTCAAGCTCGAAAGATGTAATTGCATCAGAAAGAGCATTGGTCCAATTATCAATGACATAGTTTAGTCTAACATGATCAGGGTAGTTACTATTTGTCCTTACTCTCATCTTATCAAAATTCCAGTATTTGACTACGACTTTTTCATTAAGACTCATTACAAGTTTTTTACCCTTATATCTGTAGACCATTAACAGAAGTGATTCTGCGTCTTGTGGTTTTTTGGGTTGAATTTTGATATTCTTCATAGTGTAAACATATAGAATATATTCTACGGTTGCCACTATAGTTGCCGCTTTATTTTATCCTCCATGGTCTTGCGTGTTGTACAAGTAGCTTATATATAGCGTTATAGATGTTATTTCAGACTACGAAGAAGTACACGAGACTAATAAAACTGTCCCGTACAGACCGCACACTTAAGCCTCTAAGTCTTCGATTTAGGGGCTTTTTTAATGCCTTTTTATCAATGACGATTCCGCAATTGTTTCCACTTGTTCCTATATGAATGTAGATTTACTTATTAGTATTTGCATGTTGTGAAGAGCTTGAGATGTAAATTGTGCCTATTCTAAGAATTCTTAATGACCCGATTATATTTATCACTTTGACTTTGTTTTTGTTCTTTTCATTTCTTCCTTTTTATTTCACTAAGTCCACGTCTGTTTTCTAACAAATAAATTGTTGGTTTTTAACTCTTTGCCTGTCGCTGATTTAAATCCGATTTTATTTAGAGTATCTGCAATTTCAAGTAAGTATCTTTTCCGTTTTCAACTGCAGCTTGGTGTAATTTATTAGTAGCTAGAACTAATTGGTCCTCTAGATCCTGAAGATCATTTTGCTTAGCTGGATTCATGTCATATGTAATATAATTAAATAACTTCTTGTATGAATCAAAGAATGTAGTATTACTGGACGTATAACCACCAATAGGTGAATACTTTGGCATGACGCTCACTATTTGATAAGCTTGCGAGCTAGTTTGACCCTTCATTTGACCCTCTGGAGCTGTTGTCCATGAAAAGTCAATTGGGCTAGCTAATAGTTGGAAGTTTTTACCTCCAAGTGCTTGATAATCAAGACCATACGTCTGGCCAAATAGATTTTGATTGTCCATAATAATATTTTGGTTGAAAAGTTTTTTTTTATTAAAACAAGTAGATTTTTATTTTGATCTTCGAATCAAATGAATCTTATTGGTTACAACCTCTCTAGTTGCACTGCTATAATATAAGCAATGTTACTCCTTGTTGTTGGAACAGCATTTAGTGTTATGGTATTGTCTGCTGAGTTTTCGATGCTAATACTGGCATTAACAACAGGGCTAGTAGGGTTGTCATTTATATCATTGATATTATGAGTAAACCCTCCTACCGAAATACTTTGAATATCTGCGTTTTCAAGTGTCCCTTATGCCATTGTCACATAGGCGCTAGGATTTAATGCAACAATAAATGATGCAATTCTACATGGAATTATTCCTTTATTGGCAAAAAAATATTTATTTGTAATACCACTTTTATATGGGCTAGGACCATTATCATTCACAGCCTTTCTACCCATTGATTTAGCAATTGACACGATACCTCCATTATAACAATCTTGAGTACTTACATTTATGGTTGCCCATGCATCAGCTTTAAGTCCAAATTGAACCTTTTAAGTATCTATTGATATCCCTGATTTCGTAGTAATTTCTCCACTACTTGATTTAAGATTTAAAGGTGCTGCTCCAGAGGCTACATTTTTATTAATCCAAGTGTAGGGATAGTCGGTAATATTATACGCAGGTTTGAGTACGTTTATTCCTTGGGTATCTACTTTAGTAAAATACCTTGGAATTGTACCATCTGCATTTTTTTCTGATTCGAATATCTGAAGACCTTCTTCCAAAGGTTGCGTCAAAGGGAAATGGATCGGATCTAATAATGAAAGGAAGCTTTGGTAATTTTCACTAAAGCTGTTACCACTTTGAATATAGTCTTCATTTTTAAAACTTGTGGGTAGCTTGTCAAAGAAATTATATGCATTTACTCCTGTTATCCCAATTCCAGGTATTGGCCAATCCCATATCATAGGATTGGTAAGTGTTTGTAGAATTGGAGATTCATTAGCTGATTCTAGTTAAATTTTTTCCTTTCTCTTTGGCAATTTCTGTTTGTAGTAATGCGTATAAGCCGTTCATAATTGTTGCCTGTTATAATAGTTGAAAATATACGATTGAAGACCTATGACCGTTATTTGTGGTCATAGGTTTTCTGATTTATTGGTATGAAATAATATAGAAATCTATTAGTTACCTACACCCGGGAATGCTACGACCATTCCAATGATAAGTGGGTCATCTGATGTACTTACATTACTCAAAGAAGTTTTATTACCCGTAGTATTTACTTGGATATTTGTACTTCCTCCCTTTGTACCAAATGTGAATGGCCCTATTTGGAGTCCTCCACTTGCTTCGATCACAGTCTTATGCTTAGTATAAGTACTACTTTCCATCTCTATTGTGAAACTTGGTTTGTATGCAACTAACACGCCAGTGATTCGTGTTGATAACAGTCCATCTGGTCCACGCTAAATTATTTCCACTACCCGTTGGTGTGTACTACACGCTATTCTGGAAGTAATTCAAAATTATCGCCACTTTTTCAGTGGGTCAATTACTATTCATTTTTATCTTCTATTTTTAGGATGAAACAATTGAAACTGTCAGAATCTTCTTAATATCCAATACAGTATTCTCTATATAAGTATCTATATATTCTGAATATTTTATGCTTTCATTAAGCCTTAATATCTCTTGGGATATTAAAATGAATTAGGTTCATTTTAATTAATATATACGATTGTATATACTTAATAACAGCGAGTGTGATCTAATTTTTTGACAAATCACAGTTGCATCTTGATGTATAATTTATGATCTATGATCTATTTGAATTGTGTAGACCTAGCGGAAGAATTAGATGTTGAGGTATTTATTGTACAATATATTAGCGTTATTTACTTTCAAGATATTATAAAATAAATCATGAGTGTACACAGGAATAAACGTATGCGAGTAAGACATATTAAATATTTTAGGGGTTGTGTAAATGTGTGTACTAGATACAAGCTCTTAACACCATACCAAGTCTAGTAAATATTGGTGATATTTTTTACAATGCTGCCATTTAGTTGGTTAGTGTATGAAAAAGGGGTGTTTATACCTGTGTTTTAAATTGGGCTTTCTATTTTTCTTGGGCTAAGGAACAGCATTGAAGACGCATTCTATTTCGATTATATTAATCTTATTTACAGATAAAAAATATCATCATTTTCATTTAAATAAAGGAGCGCTTTATAGCTATCTTTTTCGTTCTCGAATTATGGAAACTACGAGTATCTAGAGTGTGGAAATCATTGGTTTTATCCCATGTTTGGTCACGTTATTGATGTGCAATTTTCCTTAAATGTATTTTGTGGAATAATGTGTGTTCAATTGTTTCTGCTGAAATATGACATCCTTTAATTTGTCATAAATAAATAGATATTTAATATTTTCATTCATTATTTCTGCAATTAATTGGACTAAATGTGCAATAAATATTATTGTTGGACTAATTGATAGTGTTAGATCAATTTTTGTAATTTTAAGTATGAAGTTTGACCGAGATGAGTAATTCAAATATTTTTTTCAATCCTTTTTTGATTTTAGTTCGAGTACTCTAAAATACAGTGCTACTTTTATGTCGTAGCATTTCATTAGTTATTAAGGGGATATGTAGCCAGTTAGAATGTCCGGAGAATCTGACGTGAGATATGTAACATTTAGAATGTGATACACCTTGTTAGTTAGTAAAAATAGTATTTGGTGTTTTTTTTAGCTGCTCATTCTTTTGGCAGCTCTTTTTTCATTTTAGAATATATAGCTACCTTTTCTTTTTTATAGATCTTCGAAAATTAGGAAAGGTAGTTACAATGGGCTGGTTTAAGCTATAATGAGTATTCATTATACTATGGACAAAATATTAATTTGGAAGATTCGAAATAGTTTAATTCTATTGACGATAATCCTCAATCCTTCTCTAAAGTCGACAGCCCTAGATTTTCAAAAACACCTCCAGTCCTAAGAACTACTATCTCAGCGCTAATTTTAGAAATGTTAAGTCGATTATTGTTGATCAAAGTACCAAATATTTCAAAGCCAATACCTTGCGACTTTTTGATTTCACAAAGACCATCAATAGTCATGGTGCCTGAAATTTTAACTGATGCGACAGCGTTGGTATTCTTACTAATTACAGTTATTGATGATGTATCTTGGACTGTAAGACTGTTATTTATTGCTACCTCTAAACCATAACATTCAAAATTACCATCTACCATAACCGATGCATTATCATCTATTAGCACATGCTGACATTCCAGAGGTACTATATTTTGATCCCAATTGGTAGGATCACTCCATAGGTTGCTATTCCCATTTCCAGTCCAAGATACTGTGTTACCAAAATCAGCAAGCCCATCACAATTATCATCGATATTATTACATGTTTCTATCGCTCCAGGATATATAGAAGCGTCATTATCATTGCAGTCTATATCATCACAAAAACCATCTTCATCAACATCAACATTTGATTTGCCATAACATGATGCACATTCTATGATATTGTCGAGTAAATAAAGAGAAAGATTATCGAAGTAACTATCATTATCCGATCCTGCATTCCTTGTGCCTTTTAGTACTACTATTACTTCATCTGTGGTTTCTGGAAGGTCCAATATTAAGGATTTATTGGTCCATGTTGCATTGACATTTGATAAGAAAGAACTGGTTTCGATCAAGTTACCATTCTCATATAATTCTAAATACAATTCTGGTTTGTCAGGACCACCAAAATTTCTCATAAATCCACTGAGACCAACAGATAATTTGTCTTCACTTATTTGATCAGAGTATCCAGATAGATCTATAGATTGAGTTGCGATTCCAACTGGTGATTCATTTGTACAGATTCCACCTACACCAAAGTTTGAATCACCCTCAAATGCAGGTACAGAACCACATTCAGCATTGGTAAGAGATTCGATGTCGCCTATCCAGTTTGTGATTCCATTTTCTGCGCCAGGGTTTAATATTAGATTTCCAGTGAGCGTGTCGCCACTATTCTCTATTAAGAAATTGGTATGTTGTGACCATTGACTCCAATCTAATGATTGATTCCGATATCTAACGCGCCAGTAGTAATCGCCTCCTTCTAAACCTTCATCAATTTCTATATCTGTCAGATCATCATTTGCTTGTGTATTTACCTCATTGTAGAAGTTTTCATTTTGTTTCCACTCTTCCTTAATTATTTGTGTATCAAATAAGCTATCTGTAGACAATTGCCAATGTGAGCCTTGGTGTGTATCTTCTATTCCTGAAAATTGAGATGCTTTTAGCTTTATACAAGAAGAAGGTAGCGTATCAGAGACTGGAAATATATTTATTGGACGACTTGGAGCGATAGATGCGTTGAATATCGATATCTCATCCCGAAGTTCATTATCGATAATCATGTCTTGATCTCCTCTTCCATATCTTTTGAGTGTAAACATCGGGTCTTTCCCCGCTTTGACATCAATATATACAAATCCATATTCGTCTTGACTCTTTACAAATTCTTCATAATCTGCATTTGGAAATTCTCCCCAGTTATCGATTGCACCACCTGCTGTTGCTACATTGACCCATAGATGCTTATGGTCTCTTGATTGGCCTCTACTGTATCCATGCGTATGACCAAAAAAGTGTAGTGAAGCCTTGTTGCAAGCACTTGTAAATACTTCTAGAGAATCAATCACTTGGCCTGTAAATCCACTTTCTCCCGGTGTCCATAATTCTGATTTATGAGGATGATGCAACTGCGCAAAAACAAAGTCAATGTCATCATTTGCACAGGTAGATTCTAATAATTCACTGAGCCAAGCAAGTTGAATATTCTTGTCTGTGGAGCCACTGTTAGAATTGAGGCCAACAATCCTTACATTAGAAATATCCTTGTACCAACATTCTTCAATTAGGGTAGGTGCTCCGTTTTCTGGAAGTGAGAAGTATTTTTTAAAGTTTGCTATATTTCCTCCACCAAAGTATTCATGATTTCCAGGAACAGGATAAACAGGAACATATGAAAATAGGCTATCTGCTTGGCTGAAAAAATGGTTCTTCCACTGGGAATAATTTCCTCCTGTTGCTACTAGGTCTCCTGGTATAAGGACACCTTCTAGGTCACTGATCTCACTTCCACTTTCCAAAAGAAATGTCGGTATAATTCCTTCTTCTACGATCTCGTTAAACTTATTTGGATGACTACCATCTCTTTGCATATCACTGATGGCCATGAATTGCGTATCCATTTCATCAGTTGTTAATGCTAAAGTTAGAAAAGTGTACAGACTACTCATTTGGCCTCCAGCCATTTGGACTCTATAGTAATATTTACTTTTTGGTGTTAATGAAGTCAAATGAGCGACATGTATTTGCGAAGTGCCTGAACCAATATTTGAAACACTATTTACTTCATTTATGAGGTCAAATGGAGTCTGCCCCCAAAGCACTTTCCCCGCTCCACTATTATCTGCTTCCCACATGACTTTAACATCATTTTGAGAAACGTCTTGGAGGTAGGGTTTTACGACTATCTCTTGGCTGTAAGAACTAGCAAATGAGATGATAATAAGGCCGATAGTAAGTAGAGAACGAATCATATTGTACATTAAAAAGAGGTTGTCATTTTCATGTGGGAAGGTAACTTGTTTTGATGAAAATTCTATAGAAAGTAGATGAAAACTATATTGTGCATTGGTGTCTGCACACCTCCAAGGTGTCTGAAACATACAAGTTTATGGCAGATTTTAATCCAGATTTTGAAACATTAATATGTCAGACACTCTATGAGATCTCAGACATGTTGGCTTTGAACTTTACTTGGACAATCCAGTCTTAAGCTATTATAGAGTACTATTACTTTATCAATGTAACTGTGCCTTTAAACACTTTCTCCACACCATCGACTTTCACTACAAATGTATAGATCTCTGCTGGTGCCGTATCTCCATTGCTTAATTTACCATCCCAGCCTTCTAATGGAAGCTCATTGTCGTACATAAGATTTCCCCAACGGTTATATACTTTAAACATTTCTGGGATAACCATGTCTCGGCACTCTTCATTGACAATAAGATCGAAAAAATCATTATGCTCATCTCCATTTGGTGTAAATAAATTTGGGATTCCAAGCGTGTTGTCTATGGTAATAGTAACCTCATCTTCATCAGAACATCCTGAATTTGAATCTGCAACAGATAGTGTTATTAAGTAATCACCATTTGATTGATAAATAACAGACTCCGTAGGATTTGATGAAGTTTCGCCATTACCAAAATCCCAATCATAATTCAACTCAAGGCCAAAGGTATCAGCTGCGTTGAAAAAATCGGCTTTCCCAATACACAATAAGGAATCAAAATCAATGCTTGCGGCAACTCTGAAGGCTTCAACAGGAATATTTACCGACGTTTTGCAACCTGTATCCGATATCAATGAAAGAACTACATCATAAAATCCACTTGGTGGATAATACCCAAAAGTATTTGTTGCAGGACTTATATTTTTAACAACATTACCTTCTCCAAAATCAATTTCAAATGTAGCGACATCAGTAGTATCTACTAAGGTGAAAGTGACTTCGTCATTAATACATATTTTGTTATCATCATCGCCTATTAATAATTGGCCAGATGGTTCTATCATTGTTATTGTAACCATGTCAGAATCACTGCATCCAAATATTGAAGCAACTGTCAATGATACATCATATGTACCTCCGGAAAAAGTGGATGAACCAGCTTCCCCAATTGATCCGGGATCAGTTGCGCCATTTCCAAAATCCCAAATAACAAAACCTGAACCATCCAGAAATGATTCATGCTCAAATTGTACACTTCCATCGGTAACACAAAACACGTTTTCATCAATTGTTATATCCGCAATAGGCAGTTTTATACCGTTCAAATTATAATCATATTGCTTTGTGCATCCAGTACTATCCTCAGTAATTATCAAAGTTAGCAGGTTGATGCCTGGCTGATTTATTTCGAAGCTTGGATTTTGATCTTCTATGGTTTCTCCACCAAATAGCCATTGATAAGTTAAGAAATGACCCTGATCTGTAAAATCTGTGGCAGTAAAATCTATAGTTTCACCAATACAGACAGTATTGCTAGGATCAAACATAACATCTGTAGTTGGCTCATAGGTCGGAATAATTTTAATTAGACTATCGACACATCCAAGTTCGTCTTTTATAACTAACTGAATTGGTATTCCATCTTGATAATCTGTATAGACCACATTTGTAGGATTTTGAACCACATCATTAAAGCTACCAAAGTCCCAGTTCCATTCAACAATTGTTGTGTCAGCTGCAGAAAGATCTGTAAAATCTATATTCGTTGGAAAACAAACGATCTCATCATCTATCTCAAAATCAGCATGAATTTCTAACGCAGTAGTCCCTTTGTCAAGTGTATCTGTACATCCATTTACATCTTCTGTTATAAGCCGAACGTTATGTGTTCCAGGGCCAAAAGCTGCGACAACAGTAGCTGTGTCAAGTGTCCTAGGTCTTATAGCTACACCCAACCACGTATACCCTTTGCTGCACGATTCATCTACATCAATACTTGCACCAGCACCAATGTCTAAGGTTGCATTGGCACATACAAATTCTGGTAAATCAAAATCAGCTTTTATTTCTCTTATTTTTAATTCAACCGTGCTCGTATCGGCAGGGCATGCTGTTCCATCATCAGTTATTAGTGTGACTGTATAGTTTCCAGTTGAGTCAAATGTGTAGTTGAATGGATTTGTAGCTACGGTATCCATATTGATCGTATCTCCATTCATATACCAAACAGAAGTTGTAGCATTGACACTGCTATCTTGTAACATTACGGTCAATGGTTCTACACAATTGGTCATGTATTTGATCCTTGATTTCGAGCCATTTACAGTTACAGTAGCGCCGTTATCTATTTCACTATAACATCCATTGTATTCTAAAGTTAGTGTTACTGGATAGACTCCAGGGCTATGTATGAATTCATGACTGGCTACAGTATTGGTATAACAATCACTAATCCTACCATCATCCGTATTGAAATGATATGCATCAATCCTAGGGTCTAAATTGTCGGTACTCATGTTGATAGATTCATAAAGACAAATCTCTGTTTCATCAACTGTATATTCAGCGGTGAGTGGTTCTCCAACATAAATAAATATCCCAGCGGATGTATCTTGGCATCCATCTTCATTTTCAATGGCTATTTTTACATAATACTCACCGGGTTCTGTATATAAATGTGTCATGTCTTCTGACGTCGTTGTATTTACTACATCTCCATCTCCAAAGATCCATGTCCAGTTTGTAATGGGTTCATTTGACCTTGAGTCTTCCGTAAAATTCACTGTTAATGGAGCGCAACCTCTGCTCTTGTTCGGAATAAAATGCGCTTGTGGTGCTCTATGAAGAAAAAATGTACTGTCCTCAGCGGTACAACCCGCATGTGTTGTCACATTTAAGATTACAGAAAAGGTGTCAGACCTATTGATATAAAATGAATCCCTTGGTGGGGGAGTATAGGTGTACATTTCTGATTCTTTGCCCAGAAAAAGATCATCTAATTGACGAACATAATATTCATACTCCGCATAATTTGGATTGGGATGTGTGAATGTATATGTCGCGGGTTCTAAACATGTGACAAAGGGATCAATAGTAAATGTAGCACTTGGATCTTCTACAAATATTGTAAATAGACTATCTGATTTACAGTCCAAACTTGCTATTGCCGAAAAAGTAACAATCTTTTGTCCAGGTGTACTATAAATCACAGTTGGGTTTCTTAGATTCGATGTTTGTGGATTAGCTCCACTTCCAAAAGACCAAGCGAATTGATTGGCATTACTATTATTTTGGATAGTGTTAAATGTATTAATACAGAAAGTATCTTTGACAGAAATGTCAATATCTGGTTTTCCTACTTTTATTGCTCTACTGAATTCAACTTCACAGCCGTCACCGTTGTCTACTGTTAGAGTGATGGTGTATGTGCCTTTTGTTGTATAAGTTACACTGCCTGGATTATATTCTGCGGAGGTTTCTCCATTGCCAAAATCCCAGTCATATATATACCCTGATCCGTCTTCAGTATTATTCGTAATTACAAACGTACCTGGGACTTCACAAGAGACAAATTGATTAAGTTCAAATTTAACATCTACCTCACCAGAAACAACAATATAATTTGTAAATGATTTTGACACTGTACATCCTTCTTCATCAGAATCTACTCTTAGAGATACAGTGAATGTACCTTCGGTAGTATAAATATGAAATGGATTTTGAAAAGGAGAGCTTGTCCCATCTCCAAAATCCCATAAATATCCAGACACAGTTAATCCTGGATCAACAATACTTTCATCTGTAAATTGTACTCTGAAAGGTGCACATCCTTCTTGCTCATCTGCACTTATCATGATCTCTGTTGGTGCATAGACTGTAATTGTTGTATCTCCAATGACAATACCATTTTCGGATATTTGTACTAAGAACATACCCGATTCATCGAACGTATGGCCCGGTGAAGATAGATTACTAGTACTGCCATCTCCAAAGTCCCATATGGCATTAGTTACTCCAGTAGGCGGAGTGAATTGTACTGTCAGCGGAGAGCACCCAGAATATATATCAGCGGTCTGTCCAATAAGGCCAAAAGCTGAGAAAAGTGTAAATATAATTGCGGTAATTTTTTTCATATGTTTAAATTTTATTTGCTCAAAAAATCAACGATTTATATTTAATCATCTAATTGGGTGTCTAAGCATGTTCACCAGAATCTTAAAAAATAATAATTTAAGGGCACAAAGAATTAACCAACGACTTTAATTACCTCTTCCGCTCTCTAAAGCTTAGTCATCGGCGTTTCATTAATTCAATTTTGATTCAAATATAAAACTTAGAAAGTGATTTATCGGTCCCTTCTATCTCTTCTTCCTCTTTTTTCTTCTGATCTACTGTTGCTATTGCTTTTTCCAAAATGTCGTAGATCATATTTGAAATTCACCATAAAATATCTTTGCAACACATTGCTAGTTGTACTTTCTATATATGTGCTATTTACGGTACGACTTATTGCTTGATTCTGATTAAAAAGATCAAAAACAGATAAGCTCACTTCTGCTCTATTGTTTTTGAGAAACTTTTTTCCAATGCTCATTATACCTAATAGGAAACTATCGTCAAACCCATCGCCATATCCTCTATATAGTTGATGATTTATTTGATTTCTCCATATGATTCCCCATGGAAAAATAATATCTAATTTTAGGCCTGTCGTCTGGTTTGTATAATTAGTATTTTGATCAGATTGTAAAGTATTTGTTGCACTCCCAAGGTTTGTATTTGAGGAAATTGTAAAGTCAACGTTATTACTAATATTTGATGTTAGACTCACACCAAAACCTAAAGCCGAATTTGCAATATCATTTTCTTTATCATCGACTATACTTGGAGTATTCGTATGATTTCCATTGATATTAAAATTCAACTTAGACTTAATTGCAGTCACCGGTAGACCTATTGTAATATATGATCTTAGATTATAGTACCCTGAAAGGTTTTCTGGTATTGTAAGCTGTGCTCTAGGATCGATATTCAACTGATCATAGATTTCATTGTCTCTACCTCCTAAGTATGTTCTTTCGCCTATATGATTATTAGCATAGTCCCCACCTGCAAATACATATAAGACTGTTCCTTTTTTTGTATTAGTAGAAGAAAACCTAGCAAACAAACTATGCTGATAGCCTTGCTCTATGTTTATATTTCCTTTGCTAAGCTGAAGAGGGTTACTATTGTCAATGGTCTCCGATAGTTGGCTAGCAGAAGGATTGTCTGTTCTAGGTCTATAGTATAATCTCAAATTTTGGCTTTTCGAAAATTCCATTCTAGCCATAACAAAAGGAAGAAAGTTAGTGTATGACTTGTCCGACATAAATGAAGATGGAAGTGATTGATCTGCTGAGATCGATGTGTTTTCAACTCGCGCTCGAGCTATGATCATCGTCTTTTCTTTTCGCCACCTATATCCTGCACTTACTGTATGAGTGAGTTCGTCTGTGATCAGATCATTTGATAATGAAGGAACTTGACTTCCATTTTCCATGGAGAAGCCAAGAATCGTATTTCTATCGTCTTCTCCATGGTCCTTTTCAAATTCATATTCAAGCGATAATTGCGCATTTTCTGAAATTGGTTCTGTGTAACTGATTTCTGTATCTATCCCCCAATCATTGTTATCATCTGTACTAAACTGAATATCATTATTCCCAGTCGTGTCTAAAGATAGGTTCGTTTCTAATGAAGACAGTCCATTTTTCGGTGCATAACTATTGCCTAATGACAATGATAAAGTTCTTCCTTTTTTCTCGAAAGAATGACGGAATCTGATGCTGTTATTAAGGTTTAGCCCTGATTGATCAGAATTATATATATTATTGGCTAGATCTGCTACACCTCCTCTTCGTAAAAACTCAGTGTCAGAAAACTCATTGGTTTCATTGTCTTGCCAGCTAATTCTAGGCTGAATACGCAATGTGTTTTTTTTATTAAATTCAATATTCAATCGACCTTGTACTCTATGGTTTTGGTTGTCACTTTCTGTAAGATTAGATTCGTTATACACATCTCCACCGATGTCCTCCCCAAAGTATTCTTGCTCAATATCTTGGTCCAGTGTATTGTCAGATTTATTAAAGAAATATGAACCAGAAAAATCCACTTTTTCTCCCCACTTGTCTGAGAAATTTAATCCGATTGAGTTTGTAGTGGCTATTCCTGATTGTTGTCCTATTAAAAAATTATTGACTCCTCCTCGACCACGACCTCCTCGCCTTCCTCTTCTACTATTACCACTGCTTCCTGTTACTCCTAATAAATCATCAGTAGAGAAATTTTGTTGATTAATGTTATTCGAAAGACCGATAACAGACGTTCTTTGGTTTCCATTAAAAACATTGATATTCCCTCCAGCTTGATATCTATCCTCTTCGCCATATCCAGCATATATCTTTCCAAATTCGCCATTTCGCTTATCTGCTTTCGTGACAATATTTATTGTTTTTGTAGTGTTCCCATCATCAAATCCAGAAAACTTTGATTGTTCACTTTGCTCATCAATAATTTCAATCTTTTCAATAACCTCCGCTGGCAACGCATTCAATGCAACGTTAGGGTCATTTCCAAAGAATTCTCTTCCATCCACAGTAACCTTAGTTACATTTTCTCCATTGGCTTTTACTGTTCCTCCTTCTATTTGAATTCCCGGAATCTTAGCTATCAAGTCTTTAGCATCTGCATCAGGTAGAGTTTTGAACGCTCCAGCATTGAAGACCATTGTATCTCCTTTTTGGATAGCTTGGATCATTGTTCCAGTAATCTCAACTCCATCGATTTCCAATACATCATCTTCTAACTGGATATCATCCCATTCAAGGTCACTATCTATAGTTAGCCTTTTTCTAAATTTTTTAAACCCCAGATAATTAACGACTATGCGGTAATTGCCACTAGATATATTGCTAATAGTATAAGATCCATCAGCTTCAGAGACTGCACCGTATACAATATCAGAATTCATTTTATACAAACTTATTTCCGCCCCAATTAGATTTCCCGTTTCAGATAGCACTTTCCCTGATAAGGTGTGCTGGCCATATCCAAGAAAACTAAAAAAGACTAAAAAGAGAGAAAAATATATTTTCATGACATTGAGTTGCTTTGGATAAATACTGTTTCAAATAGATAAGACTTATGAATATAGGAGAAGTTTAATTTGATAGCGCTTTTAATTTAATCCTGGGATGAAATGAGTGTATCAATTTCAAATACAGCTTTTTGAAACCTCTGTTCCCAATTGCCATCTACCTCAATAAAGTTAATTCGGTGTTCTTTTAAAATACTTCTATGCGATTTGTCCAGCAAGTTTCGGTCTTTTATTTTCAATCTCGTACCATCTTGAATGTCTGTCTCTTATACACATCTCCGAGCCCACGA
>CAJXUU010000122.1 GCA_913061325.1 uncultured Saprospirales bacterium
GAGATTTCTGCCTGTCTCGTGGGCTCGGAGATGTGTATAAGAGACAGATTAGAAAACAGTAGACCTCTTCCAAACTGGGCTCGTCAGGCCAACATTTATGAAGTAAATATTAGACAATACACTTCTGAAGGAACGTTTGATGCATTTGCTAAGCATCTTCCTAGACTTAAGAATATGGGAGTTGATATACTTTGGTTCATGCCTATATTTCCAATTAGTGAAACTAAGAAAAAAGGCACACTTGGAAGCTACTATGCCGTTTCTGACTTCAGAGAAACAAATCCAGAATTTGGATCTAAAGCATCATTCCAAAATATTATTGACAGAGCTCACTCTTTGGGCATGAAAGTAATCCTAGATTGGGTACCAAATCATACAGGTTGGGACCATGTTTGGATCAAATCAAATCCTGAATATTTCACTCAAAATGCTTCAGGAGATATTATAGATCCTGTTGATCCAGGTACTGGAGAATCTTGGGGTTGGACAGATGTTGCGGATTTAAACTATGACAATACTAATATGAGAAGGCAGATGATCGACGATATGCTTTATTGGGTGAACGATCATAAAATTGATGGTTACAGAATGGATGTAGCACACAATGTACCTAATGACTTTTGGGCTGATGCTTCTTCTCAATTATTTGCAGCGAATGATTCACTTTATATGCTAGCTGAATCAGAAGTAGTTGATCATTTAAACAACGGATATTTCCATACGATATACGGTTGGTCACTCCATCACATGATGAACGATATTGCAAAAGGTGAAAAGAATGTAAACGATCTTCATACACTATTAACAGAGAAAAAATCTCAGATCAAACAAGGATCTATGATGAATTTCATAACCAATCACGATGAAAATTCTTGGGCAGGAACTGTAAAAGAAAGAATGGGACCAGCAGCAGATGCATTCGCAGTATTGGCGATGACGATGGATGGTTTCCCTCTTATTTATGGTGGTCAAGAAGAACAATTGGAGCATAGATTAGCGTTTTTCGAGAAAGATAATATTGGTTTTAAGAAATTTGAAAAAGCTAAATTATATAAGACCCTTCTTGATCTGAAACATAGAAATAAAGCGATGGGAAATAATGAATATTCGGCACCGCTTATAAGAGTTGGCGAATCTGAGCACATCTATGCATTCATAAAAGAAAAAGATGAAGACAAGTTCGCTGTTATGATTAACTTCAGTGATAAAAGACAACAAATAAAGCTTACTGAATCTGTTATAGGTATGACTGATTTATTAAATGGTCGAAGGGTAGAAATGGGACAAGGAACAATAAAAAGTTTTGACCCATGGGAGTATTGGATAGCTAGTAATAAGTAATTAAAAATAGAGTTTCTTATTAGATAAAAAACAATCACATCAAACTAAAAAATACACTATGAAAAAGAACGAATTATCATTCTGGGAGATTTGGAACATGAGTTTTGGATTTTTAGGTATTCAGTTTGGGTTTGCCTTACAAGGTGGGTTTATGTCTAGTATATTTCAATCACTAGGTGCTGCAAAAGATGATATCCCTATGTTGTGGATAGCTGCACCGTTAACGGGATTGCTTGTACAACCTGTCATAGGATACATGAGTGATAAGACTTGGAGCCCAAGATGGGGTCGAAGAAGGCCTTACTTTCTAATAGGTGCGATATTAAGTTCTATAGCATTATTCTTTGTTCCACATTCTCCAGCATTATGGATAGCAGCTGGATTTTTATGGATTCTAGATGCGTCTATTAATGTATCTATGGAGCCATTTAGAGCTCTTGTTGCTGATAAACTTCCTGCGTCACAAAGGTCATATGGATTTGTAGTACAGACATTAATCATTGGAATCGGTACATGGATAGCAAGTAATTTGCCTGCGTTTGTATCCTTTTTGGGGGTAAGTGATGCATCTGATGCTGGAGAACTATCGATGAGTGTCAAAATAGCTTTTGCTATAGGAGCTTTTGTATTCTTACTTTCAGTTTTATATACAGTATTTACTACTTCCGAATACCCTCCTGAAGATATGGAGGAATTCGAAAGAGAAAAGAAAGAACCAAATACTTTCATTTCTGATATGGTAGATAATGTTGGCAACATGCCAAGAACAATGGTTAAATTAGGTGTTGTTCAGTTTTTTAGTTGGTTTGCATTTTTCACGATGTGGTCATTGGCAACACCTGCTTTGACTGAGCATGTATTTA
Source organism: uncultured Saprospirales bacterium (assembly GCA_913061325.1). Taxonomy (GTDB): domain Bacteria; phylum Bacteroidota; class Bacteroidia; order Chitinophagales; family Saprospiraceae; genus CAJXUU01. The sequence goes on from CAJXUU010000122.1 coordinate 2,205, forward strand.
ATACTCCTTCTCCTATCGAAGCTGATTACGACATGTCAATACCGACAATAAAAGAAGCGTATATAACAGCAAAAACTGCATACACATCATCGGCGAATAAAATTGGCTCAGCTATGGGTACCTATGGTCTTACATCAATGATATTTGCTTTATTACTCACCCTATATACACGTAAAAGAAGAATTAATAGAAAATTCCTTCACATGGGGTCATTAATAATGGGAGGATTAGGTTTTATATCAATGTATTTTTTGCCTTCTCCTAATATGTTGTATTTATCTTTTGCTCTTATTGGGATTGCTTGGGCGAGTATTCTATCAATGCCGTATGCTATGTTATCGGGTACAATTGATCCTAAAAAAATGGGTGTATTCATGGGGTTATTCAATATGTTTATTGTAATACCACAGATAATAGCTGCCCTTGGAGGAATCAACTTCACTTACAAACTTTTCGGAGAAGAGACGATCTATGCTATGGTAGTTGCAGGTATTTCACTCATTATTGCTGGACTAAGTAATTTCTTAATAACAAACCCAGATGCAATCACATATAGTGAATCAGAAAAGGTCGTGCATAATTAAATACTCAAAATAATAAAAAGTAGATTTCATATTCTTTCATCTAATTGTTTGAGATTTTGTACTTTGACAACTTATAATTAAGTAAATGCAATTTCAAAGTCATTCCCAATTAAGCACATGAGGCATACACTATTATTACTATTCGCGATTACACTTTTAGTTTCTTGTTCAAAAGAAGACCCGCCTGTTCTCCCTGAAATAGAATACATGTTCGACGGTGATGTACTGATCACAGAACGAATATATATTGGTGAGGATGAAGTACTGTCGATTGCCCCAGGATCTACTATTCGGTTCGCTCCAGGAGCAAAATTAGAGTCTTTTGGCCCGATAAGTATTGTTGGAACTGAAAGCGAACCGATTACACTTATAAGTGAAGATACTGTTGATGACCATTGGATTTTAGTGTCCTGGGAAAGTGCGGGGACATTTGATCTTGTCCATACTTATGTAATAAATGGACTTATTACAACACATCTCACAGATTGCCATTTTAAAAATGTAAACTTCTATAACGACAAAGATCTTGAATGGAATAGTGCATGTACTCGATTTTGGAGTGGAGAAATATTAATAGAGGATTGCATAATGGACTGGAATAGAAAAGGAGAAGGTTTTCTAGTTCATAATATCCACCAACCTATAATACGGAATTGCACCTTTAAAAAAGTGAATGATGCAGTAGAGTATATTCTTTGCACAGATGGAGTAGTCCATTCTTGTACATTTCTATCTAACTCGGATGATGCCGTTGATTTAAATGGTTGTGATAATATACTCATTACTAATAATGAATTTTATGACACAAAAAATCGTGGGTTGGAAATAGGAGGAGACGTTGGCGGAAAAAGTACCAATACTAAAGTCATCAATAACCTATTTGTGGATTGTAAAATAGCAGTAAATGTAAAAGATAACTCTGATGCCATAGTAGAAAACATAACTGTGGTCAGAAATGAAACAGGTTTAGAAATCATACATGAACAAAATGATGGACTTACAAGTAATGCAGATGTTTATAATTCTGTAATTGTAGATACAAGATGGCCTACATATACCCAAGAATCTACCCTCTCTCTTACGAATTGTATGAGCGATGATCCTCTTCCAAATGGTACTAATATAGTTCAGACAACTATAGAATTCGCAGATACTTCAATGAATGATTACAAAATTATATCCAGCACTTTTCCAACCGGGATGGATGCTACTACAATGGGTTATCAAAAACAATAAGATAGTTCTTTAGAAATTTATCATTTATATACACTTAGAAATTTATCAGAAGCATACTTCAAAAAGTGATCAAAATTCAATGATTCTCCCGTGATTCTGTTGCAGAGTTCATCTGATTCATATCTTCTCCCGTGTTGATGTACATTTTCTCTTAACCAAGCAAGCAATTGACTTGTATCTCCTTTTGAGAGTTTCTTATTTAGCTTTTTGATGTCTTTTTGTGCTTGAGCATAAAATTGCGCAGCATAAAAACTTCCCAATGAATAAGTAGGAAAATAACCAATACTTCCATGCCCCCAGTGCACATCTTGTAAGATTCCTTGGTTGGCATCTTTAGCCGATATACCCAAATATTCTTTATACTTTTCATTCCATACTTTATCGAGATTATCCGTATCAATACTTCCCTCCATTAGACCTTTTTCGATCTCATATCTTATCAAAACATGAAAGTGATAATGTAGCTCATCCGCTTCGGTTCTGATGAGGTTTGGTGATATTTTATTAATCCCTTTATAGAAACTATTCAGATCAGTCTTATTCAAGCTCTTCGGAAAATCAGTCTTTAATGATGGGTACCAATAGGACCAATACTCTTTAGATCTTCCTACATGGTTCTCCCATAGCCTTGACTGTGACTCATGAATTGACAGTGACAAGTACGACCCCGTAGGTAATCCATAATCTTCTATCGGTAATCCTTGTTCATATAATGCATGTCCACCCTCATGAATTGTGCTCCACAACATGTATGCAAAATCATTCTCATCCACCCGTGTAGTAACTCTTACATCCATCGGTGAAAAAGAAGTCGTAAAAGGATGCGCACTTAAATCTTGTCTTCCTCTATTAAAGTCATATCCCATATTCTCAAGAATATCCAAACCAAATTCCCACTGATTATTCCATTCATATTTCTTCTTGAGAAATTTATTGTTGACTTGTTTTGACTTTTTTATTTTCTTGATTAGTTTCTTCAGATCTTTTTTTACCCCTTCAAAAATCGGATCTAGTTGACTCACAGTCAATCCTGGTTCATATTGGTCCAGCAATGCATCATATGGATGCTCTTTATATTTTAACTTTTCAGCTTCTTCTTTTTTTAATTCGATTAAATCAGCCAGTGCATCCTTAAATATTGAGTAATCATTAGCCTCGCGAGCTTTTAACCATGCATGATATCCAGCCGATTCTATTTCTGACTTTCTGATAACAAACGCTTCACTAAATTTTGTAGCCTTATTGTATTGGTCCAAAGTAACGGATACATTCTTCTTTTCCGCAGGAGAAAGGCTCGGCATTCCATCCAACCGATTAAGCATCAATCCAAAATCTTTATTTGTGAATTCCATATGAGATAACCCAGCTAAAGTAGCGACTTGCTGAGACCTATGCATAGCTCCATCCTTAGGCAAATTAACCTCTTTGTCCCAAGATAAAACTGCAATTGCATGATTGATATCTGCAACCTTTTTCATTTTAGAATGATACTTATCATATAGTCTTGCCATAACTTCTGTTTCTTTTTAAATAATGCTGTGGATTATTCTGATTATTAACAACTAAAACGTCGTGAAAATTGAAAATCGAGTAACAATCAAGACATTATGTTAGAGAGTACAATAATAAGGATTTAAATTGCAGCATTTACAAACCTTTTTACATCTTATCTACGTAGATGTTATTGGAATTAAACTTTCCAAGCAATATTTAGATAAGACCAAGAAAGATTAATATATGGTTTATATACAACGGATTACAATTTTACTAATTTTCATATTAAGTGCTACTGTAATAAGTTATGGTCAAGCTAACACATGTGCAACTGCCCCGTTATTATGTTCCTTGAGTGATTTAGATGCATACACAGCTTCAATGCCCCAGAGCAATTCTGTTGATGAACCAGCACCATTCTGCGGGGGATCAGGAAATCCTCAGAATATGACTTGGTTTTCATTTATTGCTGGTGCTACAAATGCTAGTATGGAAATTACTTTTACAAACTGTAACCCAGGGGGAACAGAGCTAATTCAATATGGAATATATACTGATTGTACTTTTAATACTTATTTACCAAGTGCTTGTCAAGGATCCGCTGTTAGTACGGTGACTCCTGTAGAAGTAAATATCACGGGTATGGTACCAGGTGATGATTACTTCTTCTTTATTGATGGTGATCTTGGAACATACTGCGATTATTCCATTGCCGTGACAAGTGGTGGTTGGACAGATCTACTAGACGACCCTTCTTCATTAGATTGTATCAGCGGAAACTGCCCACCAGATGGTGTTTTATGTAGTCTAGGAGAAACCCTGACTTTCGAACCACAAAATTTTGATTTGACTATTGATTATATCTGGACGATCACTCCTGGTCCACCTGATGGCCCAGCAGGGACAACTATTAATCCTGATAACACTGCCAGCTTTACATTCAACAATCCTGGTGTCTACGAAATATGTGTCGTCGCCGATAACGGTTGTACTCAAACAAATCCGGTCTGCTATGATCTAACTGTTTTAGGTGCTGATGCAGGAACCCTAACAGCAGACCCAGAAACACTCTGCCCGACTGAAACCAGTACAGTAACGGCTGTTGACTTTTTCACCATTCCTCCTATCGAACAAGCCATGATAGCTGTTGGTCCTGACGGTATTGTAATCGGAGTGATTGCAGGAGGCATAATTGATGTCACTTATCCAGAATGTGGAGTAGTTACCGTATATAGTTATAATTACCAGCCCACTGATGCACCAGGGCTACCAGTCGTTGGTAGTTCATTCACAATGCCAAATTGCAATATCAATTGCTGTGATATAGAATCAATACAAGTCACTTTCGAAGACAATGAAGATCCTACTTTCTTAGACATCCCAGCTGATATAACCATAGAATGTGATGTTCCCATTCCTCCAATCGTAGAAGTTACATGGGATGATAACTGTGAAGGGACAGGCCTAGTAGCTGGAACTCAAATGGACAATTACAACACTTGCATGGGTGGTACCATAACTAGAACTTGGTCATATACTGATCTATGTGATAACAATGTAGAAGAATCACAAACGATAACCATAAATGCCCAAATGGAAGGTTCATTTTCTAGTGAGCCAGCTGACGAAACGTATGAATGCTTCGGAGACATCCCAGCACCAATAGACCTAACATGGACAGGAGCTTGCGAAGGCACAGCAACCGTTTCTCCAGTTGATGGAACAGAGCCTGATCTGTGTACAGGAGGAACGATGACTAGAACATGGTCATACAATGATCCATGTGGATCATTCACAGAACATATACAAACATTCACTATAGACCCACTCCCAGAAGGTGCTTTTACAAATGAGCCTGCAAATGATACTTATGATTGTGTAGCTGAGATTCCTCCACCAATGGATTTGACATGGACTGGAGGCTGTAGCGGAACTGCAACAGTTACTCCAGTAGATGGTCCAGATCCTGATGCATGTTTAGGAGGTATTAAAACCAGAACTTGGTCCTATACTGATCTTTGTGTCGTTACAGAATATGTACAAACATTTACCATTAATGCTGCGAGTGGTGGAGATTTTTTAAATCCCCCCGGCCCAATCACCGTTCAATGTGATTTAACGGATTTACCACCAATACCTACTTTAGAATGGGTGGGAGACTGCTCTGGTACTGCCACGGTAGCTGGCACCGAGGATATAGATATTGAATCTTGCTCTGGAGGAACAGTAATTAGAGAGTGGTCATATACAGATGCTTGTGGTGCGACAGCAAACTATTTTCAAGTCATAACAGTAAGTCCGCCACCAACAGCTTTGCCAGTCAATCCACCTCCTGCAAACATAACACTAGAATGCGATGAAGTGCCAACTACATTTCCTGACCTAGTTTTTGATAATGGGCAGACTGGAGATTGTTCTATCATGGGAACAGCCGAACCAGAAGTAATGGGTAATCCAGGTACCTGCGGTGGACCTATAACAGTAATTTGGGTTTATACTGATGCATGCTTTACACCATATACGTATGTTCAAAATATAATAATTTCTCCTGCAGCTATTCCAGAATTCGAGAATCCCCCTGCGGACATGACTATATCTTGTTTGGAAACATTGCCAACATTCCCTGATCTGAATTATTCAAATGGTGAAACAGGAGTTTGCGCTCTTACTGGGTCAATAGAAGCATCTGTGAATGTAGATGGTGATATCTGTGGTGGAGATATTGTCGGAATTTGGCAGATCCCTGATCCGTGTAATCCTGGATCATTTATAGAACATATCCAAACCATAACAATAGAACCTATAACAGAAGCTGTGTGGATCGCCCCCCCAGCTAGCGTCTCCATTCAATGTTCTGAATCTATCCCAGCAGCAAATGATCTATCGTATACGAATAGCGAAACAGGAACTTGCGAAATTTTAGGTTCAGTTCCAGCTGTTGTATCTGGCTCGTCCGATGTTTGTGGAGGTGAAATAACTTATACGTGGCAGTTCACAGATCAATGCGGTCGAATTCTTGACCACGAACAAATAATCACAATAGATCCTGCTTCAGAACCTGCATTTGTAAATCCACCTGCAGATGTGACTATAGGCTGTGATGAAATACCTCCTACTCCACCTTCATTAAATTATACAAATGGAGAATCTGGTGTTTGTTTAATTTCAGGAAGTCAACTTCCTGTAGTTGATGATAATTCTAACAGTTGTGGAGGTTCTATTACATATACTTGGCAGTTCACTGATCCATGTGGAAGACCAATCGATCATATGCAGACCGTCACAATCACAGAAGCCCCAATGGCAGATTTTATAAATTCTCCTGTAGAGACAACGGTGGATTGTAATAATATACCTGCACCTGCGGGGCCACTTAGTTATGCCAATAATGATGCTTGTGATATTAGCGGAAGCGTAAACCCGACTATTAATAACAATTATGATATTTGTGGAGGGACAATTGAAAACACATGGAGTTTTACAGATGAATGTGGAAGACCACTCGAATACACACAAACAATAACAGTTAATCCTGCACCTATTTCAGTGTTCATAGATGTTCCTGCAAGTACAACTGTTGCTTGTGGAGCTGATGCTACTAATCCTGGTAACCTAAGCTATACAAATGGAGAAACTGGAGGATGTTCTATTTCAGGTGATGTAGCTCCTACTCAAACTGGAGCTTATACAGCGTGTGGTGGCGATATACAATTCACATGGGACTTCACAGATGAATGTGGAAGACCCATACAAGAAGTACAGACGATCGTTGTAGAACCAGCACAAGCAGCTGAGTTCATAAATGTTCCGCCTGCTGATATTACTGTTTCATGTGCAGATTTTCAATCGACTCCGCCTAACTTATCATATACCAATAATGAAACTGAATTATGTTTAATATCTGGATTTGTTCCTGGCATTGTCATTGGAAATCCAAATCCATGTGGAAATACGGTCATATATAGATGGGTATTTACTGATGAATGTGGTAGAAATATTTCTTACAATCAAAATGTAACAATTGAACTAGCTCCAGAAGCTACCTTCACTAACCCTCCAGCACCTATAACTGTAGATTGTGATGATGTATCGAGTACCGTTCCTAATTTATCTTATACCAATGGAGCGACTGGCGTTTGTGCTATTATTGGTTCTGTTCCTGGAATTCAATCAGGAGTATATACAGAATGTGGTGGAAGCATAACCTACACTTGGACTTTTACAGATGAATGTAATAGAATAATTTCTCACGATCAAGTTATCGCTGTTAATCCCGCAAGTGACCCTGTGTTTTTAAATCTCCCAGCAGATATTACCTTAGGTTGTGGCGAAGACTTCCCGGACAATCCTACTTTAGATTATACAAATAGCGAAGGAAGTATATGTTCAATTTCAGGATCAATCACAGCTACTTCAACAGTAGTTGGAGATATCACAACGTATTCTTGGTCATTTACAAATGACTGTAATGGAATGACAATCCAGCATATGCAAAATGTGACTGGAGTGCCTACACCTGACATATCTATAGACCCACTACAAACTACAATCTGCCTCGGCGAAACTTTTGATTTATCAACAATAACAGTTACGGATGCGACTGGTAATCCAAATACATTAACTTATGAGACTGGAGGAAGTGTAATAACTGATCCAAATGTTTCTCCTACAGGTATTACAGTATATACCATTATAGCATCCAATGCTGCTGGATGTACAGATGAAGCAATCTTTACTATCAATGTTGACGATCCGCCTTTTGCAGGAACAGCCGAAGGTGGCCAAGTATGTTCTCAAGGAGGTTTGTCATATAATTTATTTGACTACTTATCTGGAAGTTTCACTCCAGGAGGCACGTGGTTTGATACAGATGCCTCAGGAGCCAATATTGATAATCCTATAATGGCTACATTTAGTGGAGTAGCTTCTGGAACATATACATTCACTTATACAGTTTTCTCCACCAACTCTTGCCCTGATGCAGAAGTTGAAGTAGAAATAGAAGTTATCAGTGAATTAGAATTTGAGATCTTCAGTGTTCAATGTGATCCAGGAGGAGCGACATATTCTATTAATGTAATTTCGAATGGCAACAATATCTTCTCAAATCCAGGAGATGTGACTGTCATTGATGCTAATAATGTAGTTATCAATAATATACCAGCGGGTCAAAATGTAATTGTCTCTGCCATTGATGCAAATGCCTTTTGTATATCAGATCAATTTGTATCCGCTCCTGATTGTGATTGTCCTACAATAGCTAGCCCAATATCTAATGCAGATTTTGTTATTTGTGAAGGTGATCCAATTCCAGAATTATCGGTTACTGTCGAAGCCGGATTGATTGCTAATTGGTACCCCGATCAATCTAGTACAGTAGCATTAATTGAAAATAGTTTAGTTTATACACCGACCATTACAGCCCCAGGAACATACAATTATTATGTAGAAGCTGAGGATACTGATGGATGTGTAAGTATCATAAGAACTCTTGTTACGCTTACTATAAATTCAAACCCAAATGCCAATAGTATTACCTTCCCCGTTTGTGCTGATGAAACTGGGAATGCACCAATCGATTTACAATCTATCAATTCACTGATCAATTCAAATGCTAGTTTCAATTTTGCATACTACCCTACTTTGTTGGATGCAGAGAATGAAAGTAATGTATTGGATGACGCTTATACTCTAACAGCTACATCATCCATTTTTGTAGTTGTAACAAATAGCACAAATTGTAAACAGATTGTTGAAGTAATGCTGCAACTAGATCCGCTGCCAACATTTAGTTTAGATATCAATAGTGAAATTTGTAAAGACAGTATGGATGGCAGTATTATTCTAGCAGATATAAATCCTATTGGGACCACTTTCAGCTTAGATAATATAACCTACACATCTGTTACAACTTTTAATGATTTGTCAGTTGGAAATTACACGTTATATGCTCAATCAGATGCTGGTTGCATATCAGAAACTGATTTTGAAATCACTCCAGGTTTAGAGTTTGGATTAACTAACTTAGAAATTAATTGTGATAGCAATGAGACAGATACTGACTCTTCGGATGATTTTTATACTATTTCGTTCAACTTAAGTAATTCTATAGGAGCAACAAATGACGTAAACATTCAGTCCTCCACTGTGGATTTTGGTAATTTTCTATATGGTGACATTTCATTTGATATAGAAGCAGGAAGCCCGGAGGTAATTACAATTACAGATCTAGCAACAGGCTGCAGCATTGAATTTATGACTGGTGATTTAACACCATGTTCTACAAGTTGCTCTGTAACTATAGATCAGTTGGATATATTCTGTAATGGAAATGGAACAGATGCAGATCCTAGTGATGATGTTTATGAAATAACAATAAATGCTTCAGCTATAAATGGAGCTACAAATAATACCTTTAATGTAACTGTAGACGGATCCATAGTTGCCAATTTTCAATATGGAATAGGAGGAATTATTACTATTCCCGCACAAGGCCAAACATCTGTAATTTCAATGGTAGATAATGCTGATAGCCAGTGTTTTGCTTCTCAAACTATAGGACCATTAATTCCTTGTTCAAATGAATGCATCATTTCTATTGATAATCAGAACTTTAACTGTGATAATGGAGGAACTGCAGGAGTACCTGGAGATGATACTTATACTTTCTCATTTACCATTTTAGCAACAAACTCTTCTTCCACTACCTTCGATCTATATGTTGATAATGTAAATGTAGGTACGTTCAACTATGGAGAATTATCAGCATTCAATATGCCTGCAGATGGAATGACTCATATGATCGAGTTTGTAGACAGTAGTGATAGTGGTTGTACCGCTGAAATTATAAGTCCGCAACTCGTTTCGTGTAGTGGAGATTGCTCCATTAATGTAGTCCCACAACTTGCCATATGCCAGAATCAAAATACCGGAACAGATCCAACTGACGATACTTTTATAGCAGATGTATTTATCAATATAGTCGGCGGTGGGAATATGTGGACGATCCTTGAAACATCCCAAACTGGAAATAATGGAGAAACTGTAACTGTAGGTCCTTTCTTAATATCCGATGGAAATATCATACTTACGATTCAAGATTCAGGTATTTCAAGTTGTACTCAAACCATTACAATTGAAGCTCCATCCACTTGTTCGGCATGTGACGATACATTGGAAGCAGGAGATAATCAATTTATTGATTGTGACAATATAGAAGCAACTTTAAGTGGAGTGCCTACGACTAACGATATAGGAACTTGGACAGGTCTAGGAGGATTTTCAGAAAATATGAATGAAGTCATCGTCACTGAAGCTGGTATGTATTACTTTACAGTAGACTTCGGACAAGGATGTATATTGACTGACAGTGCTGAAGTTATAGTAACGAACTTAGTTCTGGATAGTCAAAATATCGAATGTAGTAATGGTGGCACTATCGGTGTGCCAGAAGATGATACTTACATTTTTACATTTAATCTGACATCTACCAATCCTGCATCAACGATGTATAATCTTTGGGTCAATGGAATAATCGTTGGAACCTATAACTATGGCGAAGATTCAGAATATATCTTATCAGCAGATGATTCCACGCCCACATTAGAATTCATAGATATAGACAATGCTACTTGTGTCGTCGAAGTAATTAGCCCACAACTCATCAGCTGTAGCGGAGAATGTAACATCTCAACTGTATATCAAAATATAGAATGTAACGATGAAAATACAGCTGACAATTCAGCGGATGATACTTGGACAGGTGAACTTACAGTATTTCAAATTGGAGGGACTGGTACTTGGACAATTGTAGAAACTGGTCAAACAGGCATCCCTGGAGAAAACATCATATTTGGTCCATATTTGATAGTAGATGGTGCTATTACATTTACTATTAATGATACAGACATTCCAGGGTGCGGAATTGCATTAACTATTTCACCTCCTCCTACCTGTTCAAATTGTAATGAAACTGTAGAAGCTGGAGCCAATATTACTTTAGATTGTATAAATACAGAAGCAACACTTATCGGTGTGCCATCTATACCTAATGTTGGTACATGGATGGGGCCGGGAGGATTCACTTTTGTTGGCAATGAAGTCACGACGATGATTCTCGGAACATATTACTTTACAGCAGACTTTGGCAATAATTGTATCAGGACAGATAGTGTAGTGGTTGATGCTTCTAATGAAGTTCCTTTAGCATTTGCAGGAGAAAACCAATCCTTGACATGTCTAATAGATTCTGTCACATTAACTGGTGCGGTAACTGGAGGCAGTGGCAATTTTACATATAAATGGTTAGACAAAAACATGGTGGAGATATCTACTGAGATTTCGATCAAAGTAGGTGAAGTTGGAAACTACTTCTTTATAGTTTATGATGCGGACTCAGATTGTACTTCTCCTCCATCATTGGTGGAAGTTTTAGATAAAACAGCAGATTTGATGCCTGAGATAAATGCTAATCCTAGTTTTGTATTTGATTGTCAAGTTGATAAAATAACACTTCAAGTTGTAGAAGAGCCTAATGTAGAATATCGATGGTACATAGGTAGTGTTTTGATACAGGGTGCCGCTACTTCGCTAACTATTATTGATCCTGGAGTATTCCGACTAGAAGCAACTCATACAATTACTGGATGTACAGGTATGGCAGAATTAGTAATAGAAGATCAGATTCAATATCCTATACCATTTATTCAACCCGCTGAGTTATTGGATTGTGATAATGGATTTATTAATCTAGATGGATCAAGCTCACAAACTGGTGAAACAATATCCTATACTTGGTTAGATGTGGATAGTATGGTTATTGCCTTTGGAGTAAATAATCTAGATGTAATTCAGGGAGGCACTTACTATTTACAATTAGTCGATCAAGCGAATAACTGTATCAACTTTGACACGATAGTTGTCCTTTCTAATATTGAATTCCCTATAGTAGAATTGGATGAAGAAGCGATAATCAAATGTGATGGAAGTGATGTTACTGTTACTTTGACAACATTGATTGATCCTTCATCATTTACTTTCGATTGGCAAACGAATAATGGAAATATAGTTAGTGGGAATGATACACCAGAAGTGATAGTTAGTACTACAGGGTTATATACTGTTTCCGTAGTTAATCCTGAAAATAATTGCGAAACATTAGATTCAATTGAAATTATACTGCCTCCTTTTATAAAAGGTACAGTAATTTCACTAGAAGGTGAATCATGCGAAGAGAGTAATAATGGAGCAATAACTATTGAGAATATACAAGGAGGTACGGCTCCTTATTCATACTTTTTAAATGAAGTCGAAGTCACTGGGAATATATTTTCAAATTTAATGCAAGGCATTTATGACTTGCGAATAGAAGATGATAATGGCTGTCTGTTTTATGATGTGATAACAGTCGATCTAGAGGATCCATTTGAAGTTAATCTAATTCCTGAAATTACAATTAATCAAGGTCAAACAACACAACTTACAGCTAATGTAAATCTTCCAGATTCAGAGATAGCATCTATAGTTTGGTCACCAGACACCAATCTTTCATGTCCTACTTGTCTAATAACAGAGGTGACTGGAGGTATAGGAGATCTAATCTATACAGTTGGAATTACTGATATCAATGGTTGTTATGCAGAAGCAATGATTATTGTAAGATCAAATGAAGAAATTGTAATCACTGTTCCCAATGTATTCAAGCCAAATAATCAAGGGACTAGTAATAGTAATTTCACTATTTATTCATCTGTTGATGCTACTATCAATAAGATCTGTCTCTTATACACATCTGACGCTGCCGACGAAGAGGATAGTGTAGA
>CAJXUU010000123.1 GCA_913061325.1 uncultured Saprospirales bacterium
CAAAAACATCTTTTTTATGACCCCGACGCAAGCATCGGAGAATTTAAGTATTAAACAACGCATCAAGAGAAAAGGAGGTGGAATTGATTTCGTCTCCTTTATTATTACATATCCTTACAGAATGGAAAATCTCTCAATAACTAGTTACATTCAAGTTGTATTTGCGTTATAAATTCATGTTGTGTCATATAGAAATGGTATTACTTACTCACCACCAATTATATCACGATTTACGGCAATACTGGCATTCAGTTCATATCCAATCAGAATTACAAATGCATTGAACTGAAGCCAAAGCATGATAACAATGAGTGCCCCTATAGAACCGTACAGCTCATTATATCTACCAAAATTATTCACAAAATAAGAGAAACCCACTGAAGTCAAAATAGACAGCAGAGTAGCCAATATAGAACCTGGATTAACTAGTGTTATTCTTTTTTTCAAGGATGGTCCATATCGATAGATAATAGTAATTCCGATATAAATTAATATAAACGCCGCTAATGCTTTTATAATAGTAATTATCCATACTGATGAATCTGTCAATCCAAGACGTTCAGAAATATAACCTAAGATCAGGTTTCCCATTATCAATAAGAAAAAGGAAACTATGAACAGAATAGAAAGTAACAATGTAAGCATCAAAGCAACCATTCTCTTTTTGATATAGGATCTAGTTTTGAATGTCTGTTCATAACTTTTATCAAATCCAGACATTATTGTAAGCATACCGCTTGACGCAAAGAAAATTGCCAAAATAAAACCCAAGGAAAGAAGTCCTTCTCTTTTGATTCCAATAATACCTTCTATAATACCTAGAAGATATTTATTTGCATTATCGGGCAATGCACCTTCCATATATTCTCTTAGTATCTCAACATAACTTGACGATTGAGTGATATTTTCAGAAGCGGGTAATATACCTTGAAGAAAACTTGCAAAATCAGATGGTTGAAAAAGTATTGGAAGTAATGTGAATAAAAAAATGATGAAAGGGAAAATTGCTAAAAATAAACTGAATGCCACACTGTTTGCCCGGGTGGTTATATTATCACGCATCATCTCTTTATAGATAAATACAATAATATTATAAATAGGAACACCAGAAAATCCAGGAAGAGAATATACTTTTGACCAATCTAATATTTGCTTTAATATTGGAAGCCTAAGAATACTTTTCCATATCGTTCTCAGTTTTTCTATCAAAATAGATGTTTTATTTTATCAGTGATAGATAAGGGTGTTGATACACGTTTATTAGTTTTCATATCTATGAAGAACAACTTTACTACCCCTTTATGCAAAAGTTTTCCCGATTCGTTCAATATCTCATGATGGAACTCAATAATCTTTGTTGGTAGTTCTTTCAGGATGGTTCTGATGGTTATGAGTTCATCATACTTTGCAGGAAGTAGATATCTACATTCCATAAATATCACAGGCATCATGACTCCCATTTCTTCTTCCATATACTTATATGTAGTTCCTATTGCTCTAAATGCCTCTACCCTACCGATTTCGAACAATAGGGCATAATTTCCATAATAGAGATACCCCATTTGGTCAGTCTCACCGTATCGAATTCGTTTTTGATGTTCATGTATAAACATATCTATATACTTTCTCTGATGATAGGACAAGTCATACAGTGAGAGCCACCTCGAGCTCTTGACAATTCAGAAGAATCTAGTGTAATTATTGTATTCTTTACTTGATCTGCAGTGATTAATCCTTTTCTAATTTCCGGCATCAATTTATTAGCATGCACTACATTGTATCCAGCTTCTTTGAATGCCTTTTCAGTTAGCGGATTTCTATCATATGTCAACGCCACCCCAGGTCTTAACGCAACAAGATTGCAACCATCCGTCCATTGTTCTCTTTCTTGGTAAGGGCTCTCTCCATCGCCAGCAAAAATGAACCTCATATCTCTATTGATCTCAGCCCAGAAAAACGCTCTTACAGAGCTATATATTTCTTGATTTCCATCGACTCTGTGAACTATTACATTAGATGAAGTACCATCGAAAATAGTAGGTTTATAACAAACTATATCAGTTTCACTAATCCTTGTAAATAGCGTATCTATATGCATACAAGATCTATCATTAGGAATATTAATTTGTACTACATTTTTTACTAACCCTTTGTCAAATACCGCCTTTTTTAGAGATTGGACAGCATGATCTGTTGTACGTTCACTGCATCCAACTAAAAGGAAATCATTGGCCAACATCATAACATCTCCACCTTCCACACTCACCTTTTCTCCTTTTTTTGACGGAGGAAATTGATCTACATGGTTAAGGTTAATAATTCTATCTCCTTCACGTACACTCTCAAACATTGGATGCGCATGAAACATAAATCTAGTAAGTAGATTTTCTCTTGATCTAGCCTCTTTTGCAGCTTTAGTTATTATTATATGGTCCTTTACCGAAACCGCAATATCTCGAGTAAATATAAAATTTGGAATTGGGTCAAATATATAATGATCACTTTCTTTTAGATATCCCGTTATAAGCACTTTAGCTAGTGTCTTATTATCAAGTTTTGATAATATAGTAACCATGTCATGTGATAATTCTTCGTTATCCACCGCAGTCCTAATTAGAAGAAGTCTTGTATCTTCGTTATCGGCTAATGACTCTTCAAGTAGGGTTTGTACCTCTTTTACATTTTCAGCACCTATAAAAGCTCTCAGCACATCAGTAAAACTATCATGTTCTTCTTGCATTTTAGGCAAATGCACAATATCATCAAATAATAGCTCTTCTGCTCTCTTTGGAGAAATCCTAGAAATCCCATCATCTGGCCTATGTACTAAGACCATTTTTAATTGTCCAATTTCAGAATTTACATTAATCATCTAAATATATTTTGGTTAGAATTATTATGTAAAAGTACAAATGTTTTTGATAGTCTATGACCAAGAGAGGATGACATTTATTGCTTTTAGTCTTTTATTAAATTTGGCGAAATGTGATATTTCATCTTATCATTTACAGGATAAGATGTAGGGCAACTCACTGTAATTACCCTAATTGGTTTATTAATTATATAAAATTTAAATTGCTAGCAACGTATTGGTTATCAAGCACCAACAAAATGCTTTGCTTTATCAATATTAATCTAGAATAATGTTTGAACGTATATCTTACAATTAATGTAAATGGTTTATATATTTGCAATATAATTGGTCTCGTAGTTCAACTGGATAGAATTTCGGATTTCGACTCCGAAGGTTGCAGGTTCGAACCCTGCCGGGATCACAAAAGAAGCCTCAGGTTTTAACAAGCTTGGGGCTTTGTAGTTTCTAGTGATTTAAATTCCATACATATCCCAAACAATTTGTTTGATTGTTAATAAATATATTTTTGCTGTAAATTAGTTTTTATAAGATCCACAACTATTGCTTACGAACCTGAGATCACAATATATTACAAACGTAGGAAAGGCTAAGAATTGAAGTAAAGAATAGATTAATCCAAAGTGTATTTTAAGTTGTAAATCGCAAAACTCTAAATGTTAAATTGATGAATAATGCTTGACAAATATTTCTTATATTTATTTGGTAATACTTAAAAATTCGTCGGCGATCCACCTTGCATATAAGTATATCTTCCCTCAGTGTACATTCGATCATATGAGAATCGGTCTCGTCTGTGTTTTTTACTTTACATCTTATTTTACTGTAGTTACATCATACTAAGCTGGTACAGTATAGTTAGTAGGAGCTGGTTAGGTGAGTGTATGTCACTCGTTTTTTTATTAGTTCATCCTTGGTTCGGCATCTCATTAATTCCTATTTCCATATTTACCCTCAATGAAATATAATTTTTTTTAAAACCAATTGCTATATTTAGATTTTTCTAATTGCAGGAATTATCGGGCTATTTATGTTTCTTATTGTTTTCATTTTTTAAAAGCATATCTAAAGCTCTTTTTTCATGCAAAACAATATATTTATGCTAGTAAATATTAATTTAAACTAAAGCCATAATGACAAAATTGAAATTAGCAATAATTACTACGATAATGCTAACTGCACTTATTGGTTTTTCTCAAACCAAAACCATTTCCGGGAATGTACAAGACGCTTCTGAATCTTTAATTGGAGTAAACATATTAGTCAAAGGAACTTCGACAGGAACTGTTACAGATATAGACGGTAATTACAACATAGAAAATATTTCCGATGGTGATGTTTTGATTTTTAGCTATACAGGATATATTTCACAGGAATTAGTAGTGGGAGATCAAACTGTGATTAATGTTATTATGCTAGAATCTTCGGAAGCTTTGGAAGAAGTAATCATTGTAGGTTATGGAACTAAAAAGAAAAGCAATGTAGTAGGAGCCGTCACCAGCGTGAATCTTGAAGAAGCTACTGCTTTACCTACGACCAATGTTTCAGAAATGTTGAGAGGAAGAGCTGCAGGGGTACAGGTAAATCTTGCCGATGCCAGACCTGGAGGAAGTTCAAACATTGTGATACGAGGAAATGTATCGGTAGCTCCTAATGGTAATTCTCCCTTGATTATTGTGGATGGATTACCCTTCGACAACCTCAATGATGTGGCTCCTGATGATATTGCCAATATTGAGATTCTTAAGGATGCTTCTTCTACCGCAATTTATGGTTCCAGAGCATCAAATGGGGTGATATTGGTCACTACTAAGTCCGGTAAAGCCGGTCAGGTTCGACTAAATTATCATGGATTTACAACTACCCAGGCGGTCACAAGAAATTTCAATCAATATGACGGACAACAGTTTATCGATCTGAGAAGAGAAGCCAATAGAATTCGTTCCACTGGAGAGTACCTCAATGATCAGAATGTTTTTTCTCCTTTTGAGTTGGATGCTATCGTAAACCAGACATATGTAGATTGGGAAGATTTGGTGATAGACGATGCTTTTATCCAAAGTCATTCCCTCAACCTTTCTGCAGGAAGTGAAAATACCAAAGTGTTTTCAAGTTTAAGTTATTTTGATCAAAATGGTATTATTCCTAATTCTGGTTTCCGAAGAGCAACATTCAAACTGAATTTGGATCAAAAAATTTCGGATAAATTCAGCTTAAAAGGTATTGTAAATTATCAAAATTCTGCGCAGGATATAGAGACAGGTGGTTTGAATTTCACCAACATCACTCCTTTAGCCAAACCTTTTGATGAAAATGGAGACCTGTTGAAATTTTTCTTAGGACCTACAAATACTGCAGTCAACCCGCTTTGGGATCAAAGGGAGTCAGAAGATCAAACCAATATCAATCTGACAGACATCAATCTTACTTTGAATTACCAAATTCTTCCGGGGCTTTCTTACTCCTTAAGAACATTCCTCAGAAATAGAAATACCAACAGAGGTCTTTATCGGACTTCATTACACTCTGCCGGAGATGAAGGAGTCAATGGTTTTGGATTACTAGCCAACACTAAATTCAGACAGTCTTTGATTGAAAATATTGTAACATTCGCCCCTGAGACTGGAGAAAATCACTCTATTGATTTTACAGCCGTTCAGGCATTTGATGAGCAAAAGAATGAATTTACGCAAATAGAAAAATCAGGATTTACCAATGATGCTTTAAGTTTTAATGGAGATGCCACTACCCTATTGGGCAATCCTCGAAATGTATCCAAACGTAGATTGCTTTCCTATTTAGGTAGGGTAAGATATGACTATTTGGATCGATATCTAGTAGAAATAACTGCCAGAGCAGATGGAGCTTCTGTATTTTCTGAAAATAATAAATGGGGATTTTTCCCTGCCGCATCTGCTGCTTGGAAAGTACATTTAGAACCTTTTATGGCAGATCAAACCGCAGTGGATGAATTAAAGTTTCGAGTCAGCTATGGAGCTACAGGTAATCAAGGGATTAATTCTCTGGAAACCCTCGGAAAAGCCGATAACATACCTTATGTCTTTGGTGACCAAACAGTAAGTGGTGCTACCGCTTCTTCTAGATTGCCTAATCCTAATTTGAAATGGGAGACCACCAGAACATTTAATATAGGAACAGATTTTAGATTATTTGGAAATCTCTTCGAAGGTACGGTCGAATATTATTATGCCAAGACAAGTGACCTGTTATTGGACAGAGCCATTGCTGGAACGACTGGTTTCAATGTCATAAGATTCAATGTGGGTGAGTTGGAAAACAAAGGATTCGAAGCAAGTCTGGTTACCAATCTGATTAAAGGAGATGGATTCAATTGGTCTGTCGGTATGATCTTCTCAAAGAACCGAAATAAGGTCCTATCACTTACCGGAGAAGAGGATGAAGACGGAAATCCCATTGACATTTCTGGTACCGATGGACGTCGATTGTCGGTAGGACAGTCCATCAATAATATATGGTTGCCACAATACGATGGAATTTATCAGGAAGGAGATGATATAGCCGGTAGTGGAAACCCATTGGCTTCACCAGGTGATGTCCGAGTTGTAGATCAAGATGGAAATGGCCAAATTGACAATAGGGATAATGTCTTTACCACTACAGATCCTGATTGGTACGGCTCCATCAATACCACGATGAGTTACAAAGGATTTAATTTGTTTGTTGACATGTTTATTGTTCAAGGCGCTACAAAATTGAATAGCGTTCTGGCAAATGGTGAATTATGGAAAGGCTCAATTAATGGTATCAGGGCTAAATATTATACACCCGAATTTCCTTCAGTTGATTATCCACGTCCTAAACCGGATACACATTTGCATTTATTTCCTTTTGCAGTAAGAGATGCTTCCTATTTTAGATTGAGAACTGTAACTCTAGGTTATACTTTCCCTCAGGATATGTTTGATAGTGTAGGGTTTAGCAATGTAAATTTATACTTCACTGGAACCAATTTATTAACAGCTACTGATTTTCGTTCTTACAGTCCTGAACAAGATCTACTCAACAATGGGTCCACGTCATTCCCAGAAACCCGCAATTTTACCTTTGGTCTTAAATTGGGATTTTAATCTAACGCATTAAAGAAAGAGAAATGAAAATATATACTCAAATAAATATAAAAAAAAGCATTTCGGTGCTGATTATCGCTTTTATGTTCACCTCATGTGGTGATGATTTTTTGAAAGATGAATTGCTTTCTGATACTTCTGTTGATTTCTTGTACTCTACACCAGAAGGATTAGAATCTGCTGTAGTGGGATTGTATACCCTCAATAGGCAGATCTACGAAGATAACAGTTTGAATGGAGCTTACCCGCTAATCCTTCAGGCCAAAAGTGACCTTGGAGTTGGGATTACTGGTGAAGTTTCACTTTATAGCCGCCTACTTTGGGGGGCGAGTCTTGGTGATTTCGGTACGGAGTCAGGAATAAACAAGTACTGGGTTCATTTTTATAAAATTGTAGATCGAGCAAATGCAATTATTCAAGCAGCGGAGGCATTAGATGGAATAGAGGAGGATAGACGTAACCAAATACTAGCAGAAGCCAGAAGTATGAGGGCTAATTCGATCTTTGTGCTGTATCGTTGTTTTAATAATATTTTTGTAAGTACTACACCAACTACACCGGAAAATGCTTTTGATGCGCCTGGTGATAAATCTTCAGTAGATGAAATTTTTTCTTTGTTGAAGAGCGATCTTGATTTTGCTATAAACAATCTAGACTTATCTACTCTTCAATTTGGAAGATGGAATCAAGGTGCTGCCCGACATTTAAGAGCTAAAGTAGCCATGTGGGAAGGAGACTGGACTGAAGCTGCTGCACAATCAGACGCTGTAATCACGAGTGGTGCATATAATCTTATTCCGAGTACTAAAGAAGTATTCTCTGGGGATCTGGATCACTCTGAAACCTTATTTGCTGTTAATTTTAAGAATGAAACTATCGGTGGTGGCAGTTATCACATTATGAATTGGAATGTTGTTTCCAATTATGCTGATGCGCCTGGAATGAGACAATCCCTTGAAAATGGCGGGGCAGGTGTAGGCTTTTTATCTTTGAATGATTATACAATTGACTTACTGAACGAAGACCCCTCGGATGATCGTAAAAATGGATCTTATTATATTTTCGAATATCTTTATAATAATGAGGAAACCCTACCAGCTGAGAAAAGTATTGGAGATCCTTTAGACCTCTATGAAAATTCTCCTACGGATCAAAATGAATTTATGCTCTATTACCGTAGACAGAACCCCGGAGTTCTTAAGTTTTTTGACGATTTAGCAGAACCCACAGACCGAAATCATTTTAAAAATGTGATGATTTACCGACTGGCTGAAACCTATCTTATTGGAGCTGAGGCGCACATGATGTTAGGTGATAATAATATAGCTTTAGACTACCTTAATGCTGTGAGAAACCGAGCAAATGCTGCTTCTAAAACCACTATAGATCTGCAAACTATTTTGGATGAAAGGGCACGAGAATTAGCCTTTGAAGGTCAACGTTGGTTTACTTTAAAGAGGACCGGTAAATTATTTGAGTTCCTCACAGATCATATGAATAATGACAACATGAATGAATCATATCCTGAAGGAAATCCAAAAGTTATCCTGAAGGAATTTATGGAAAACTGGCCTATCCCTCCACAGCAGATAGACTTATTGGGACCATCTTATCCTCAAAATGATGGATATAATTAATAAATTTCTTTGTGTGATAAATACGTATAATTTTCTATAAAAATTAAAAAATGAAAACGAGCAATATATATTTTGGAAGAAGAAACGGTATTCCTGTTTTTCTCATGCTGGTGCTTTTCAGTATTACAGTATTACTCATAACATCCTGTAGTAAAGAGGATGATATTCCCCCACCCTCAGCTTATATAGAATCAGAACCAGATCCAACAGGAGCTTGCGTTTTTCTAAATGTTATTCCTGAATTAAATGGAGGTGAGGCATTAGATTTTGAATGCGAAGGTCCTGAGTACACCTTTTTTGGAGAGAAAGACGGATCTATTACGGTTGAATATGTTGATAACCCTTCACAGGGAGGGATTAATACTTCTGATAAAGTGGCTCAGGTAACTCAAGCTCCCGGTGTAGAACCTTGGGCAGGATTTTTCTTTGATTTATCTGCGAAAGTAGATTTGTCAGTCTACCAGGGCGTGAAAATTAAAGTTTATTCACCCGCTGTCGGTGAGATGGTGAATGTGAAATTGGAAGATAGTGAAGATGGGTCCATAAGTTCAGAAGTGTCAGTTCCCACTACAGTTGCTAATGAATGGGAAGAACTTTGTTTCCCATTCTCTTCAGGGGATACTGAAAAATTTGATCGGTTAGTTTTGTTTTTTGATTTCCAGGGCCCTAAGGATGAAGAAACCATCCATTTTTTTGATGATATAATACTTGGTGACGGATGTGAGATAATCGTTGTACCTGCAGATGAACCCAGTGTAGGGGCACTAGATCCGATAATACCTGAATCAGAAGTAATCTCGATATTTAGTGATTCCTATACCAACGTTGCAGGAACAGAATTCAATCCTGATTGGGGACAAGCAACCATAGTTACTGAAGTTGATATAGCAGGAAACAATACTTTAAAATATGAGAATCTAAATTACCAGGGAACCATGTTTGAATCTGCGATAGATGTTTCAGGAATGTCTTTTCTTCATGTTGATTATTGGACAGCAAATTCAACAGAATTCAATGGTTTTCTTATAAGCTCTGATGCCGCAGAAACGGCACATGCGTTTGAGATCACGACTGAACAATGGGTAAGTGTTGATATTCCATTGTCCGAATTTTCAAGTGTAGTAGATTTAATGGAAGTGATCCAAATGAAATTTGATGGTGATGGAACCATTTATTTGGACAACATATATTTCTTCAAATAATTTTATAAAAATCAGAAAACCCCTTTCTATAACTACATAGAGAAGGACATTAAATTTGCATATTTACCTGATGATATTGAATGAAATGAGTTAATGAAGTTCTTCCTTAAATGTAAAACTCCAGAAAAATGAAGAACACTATAATTCTGAAGAAACGAATAGTAAAATGATTATCGAATATGGCTGAGTAAAAGATATGTGCGAAAAAAAAGCTGTAAGATTAGAAAAGCCCCTAATAATTTAGGGGCTTTCCTACTTTAATATTTTATCGCAAAAAAATGTTTCTTATCATTTTATCTCTAACAGCTCTACATCAAATATCAATGTAGCGTGTGGTCCAATATCTGGGCCCGCACCTCTATCTCCATACGCAAGATTTGAAGGCACAAAAAGTCTCCATTTAGATCCTACGGGCATAAGTTGAAGTGCTTCCGTCCAACCTGCAATAACTCCATTGACTGGAAAAGAAGCAGGTGTACCACGTTCTACAGAACTATCGAATACTTTTCCATCTATTGTTGTACCGTGATAATGCGTAGTAACAGTACTCTCTAAAGTCGGTATATCCCCTTCTCCTTCACTCAACATTTGGTATTGTAATCCACTCTCTAAAGTCGTTACTTCTTCTCTTTTACTATTTGCAGCTAAAAAATCCTGCCCATCCTTTATTGCTCCTTCATGTTGTTTTGCTTGAAGCTTTCCAAAATGATCGTTAAGAAAATTTGTGGCCTCTTGTTCACTTAATTTAAGTGTTGAGTTAGAAACTACATCATTGATGGCTTGACCTAATTCATTACCGTTTATTTCATTTACCCCTTGTGACTGTAGACTCTTAGCAATGTCAATTCCTAAACTATAACTTAATTTATCTAATTCATTATCCATATTATGTATTTTTTTTTGCAAAAGTAAGAAAATGGTCGATCTACCCTACTTTTATTGGTATTGAAGCGTAAGAAATTAATTTCAAAAAGCAAAATCAAAGCGGATGGTATTTTTTATTGCACTTGGAGGTAGTAACTATAAGATAGAAAAAAGGAAAACTATACTTTTGAAACAATTTTTCTACAAACTTAATTGAGAAAAATGCACCGTTATTATTTTTTAATTCATACTCGCTTTCAACTTACGGCTCATACTTTTTAAGATACTTGTACCTGAAGTTACAACAGTGCCATATAATACTGAATGAGGATAACCGGGGCCATTATCTACATATTTAAACAATATCTCTTTATTATGAATGATCTAAAACCCATTCAATAATATATAGAATCAGACTGACGATAGGAAAGATACTTTACCCAATGGTATGATAAACTATCCTAATGGTAAAAACATTTAACCAAATCAAAATCACAAATTCAAAATACTAGTATAAAAGAAATGAAATGCTAAAAAATACTATTTGATTTAAATACAAATGAGTTGAGAAATGACTATTAATTTTTTGCACCCAACGATAAGCAAGTAACTGGAGGCTAAATGACACGATAAACCATGCTATATAATTTTTAATTGATGCTATACCACCTTCAAAATACCAAAAATCAAAACTAGTAGCCATTTGTTCCATTAGAAAATCAAGACCAACCATTAAGAATGCACCAGTTACAGAAACATAAAATATATTCTTAAAAAAAGATTTAGCAATTTGTGAAGTTACAATCACCAAAACTGCCCAATAAACACCTATCATTATCGGAACTCCCAATATTTTCACTCCAAGATTATTTCCGTATTTATAACTTCCGAAAATCTGACCTGATGTTACTCCTGCAATTTCAACAAGCATCCCAACAATAAATGCAATAATAAATACTCCTTTGCTCTTATTGGAAATCAAAGGAATATTTATAAAAAGTAAAACTAAACAGACAAGAAGATTGAGTGGTGTCTTAGGTATAAACCAGTCTGCATACCCTAAGCTAATACCGATTAAAGCAGAACATGTAAATAACCACATAATACTTACGGATACTGTCTCACTAGAAAATGCTAATCCTTTCCCTATATGAGAATGAGTGAACCTCTGATTAATCCGTTTTATTACTTCAGGCATTGACAAATTTATTTAACAATAAATTAAACAAAAAACATCAAATAAGGTTGCTAACAATTTTTGCGGAATTAAGACAAAGAGGGATTCCCCCACCTGGATGAACAGAGCCTCCAACAAAGTACAAGTTTTCAATCTTCGTAGAAAAGTTTGGATGACGATAAAAAGCAGAATATCTATTATTGCTAGAAGTGCCATAAAGAGAACCTTGATGTGATTGAGTTCTTGAGGCGATTAATCTAGGATCTAAAATGCTTTCCTCTAAGATGATTGATGCTAAATCTATTTTTAACACGCTACTAATCTTGTCGATCACATTCTGTTTGGCAGTAGCTATTAATGTATCCCAATCTTGACCAATATCACCAGGGGTATTTATCATTACAAACCAGTTTTCACAGCCTTCTGGCGCGTCTGAAGTATTGCATTTACTTGAAATATTAATATATACAGTAGGATCTTGATGAATATCTTTTTTTTCAAAAATATAATCGAACTCACCTTTATAATCACTGCTGAACAATATATTGTGCAGATCCAATTCAGGATGAACTCCCTTTATTCCCCAATAAAAGATAAGTGCTGAGCTAGATCTTTCTTGATTTAATATCCGATTAGGATGGGTTAAATATGGAAGTAATTTGTGATAAGTTGAAAAAATATCCATATTAGATATTACTAAATCTGATGCGATATTATTGTTTTGAATCCGTACACCTTTTGTTTTATTTTCCTTAATAATTATTTCATCAACCATTTGATTAAAATGAAAATTTACTCCTTGTCTCAAAGCAAGTTCATACAAACTATTTGTTATAGATTTCATTCCTCCTTTTGGAAAATAAGTTCCTAGCCCCATTTCTAAATAAGGAATCATAGATAATATTCCTGATGTCTTATATGGTGAAGAGCCGTTGTAGGTTGCAAAACGATCAAATAATTGTGTAAGTTTTTCATTTTTAAATGACTTACGGTTAGTACTGTGCAATGATTTAAAAAGATCTAGTTTATAAGATTGCAAAAATGCTTTTAATGTATCAAAGGAGAAGTAAGTTGACAGCTTATGGAGTGATTTTTCTATAAAGATAGAATTGGTCAACTCGTATTTTCTTTGACTTCTATTAAGATATTTCAATATTTCACTTTCATTTATATTGAAATTTTGAGAAATACTTTTAGTAATTTCATTAACACTAGAAGGCATCGAGTATCGAAAACCATCATTCCAAAAGTAATTGCAAATGATATCCTTTCTAATATAAGAGAAATGCTTATCTGAAGCTTCTCCGCATAGATCAAATAATTCAGTTACTAATTTCGGTAAGGTAAACAGAGATGGTCCAGCGTCAAATCTAAAATCTCCTTTTTCTATAGAGGTTAACTTACCTCCTGGATAACTGTTCCCTTCATAAACATGAACTTCATATCCCTTCACAGCAAGACGTATACTAGTAGCTATACCTGCAATGCCAGCACCTACAATTATTGTTTTTTGCATAGCTAAGCAAACAAGAAAATGACAAATTAGTTGTAATGAAGAAAAGTGTTTTTCTCTAGTAGCTAATAAGAAACAGCGAAAACAGCTTTACCATTTCTTATCCGCCTCGCACCTCCATTTTCACCAAAAAGAATACAATCAAAACTAGCCGTTATTTTCCAAGTAGGATCTCCAAGTTCATTTAATTCATAATCTGAAATATCTAGCACCTCAAATCTAAATGGCAAAATTTGACCAATAGTGGAAGAAGTATAAAATATACCATTTTCATTTGTGTAAGATATAGTAACTGCGTTATTGGGGTTATCAGGAGTCGAAAACCCAAATGAATTTTGATTAAATCCAATCGTCTGATTACTAATCAGATTCATATCTTGTATATTGATGGCGATGTCAGTTGTACAACCGCTGGCCCCAAAAACTCTTGCTGTATACGTAGCAATATTTGGATTAACTATTATCTTGTCACTAATTACCCCAGTAGACCATGACACTTGAGAAAAAGGAGAAGAAGTAATAACTTCTATTTGTATTCCTTCTGCCGTCACAGTAAATTCTACTGTAATATCACAATCTACAGTCATAGGTAGTATTTGTCTTTCAAACTGAACAGTTATGACATCAGGTGAATTATATACTAACCTCATGCCATCACCAGGTGCGGTATCATTATTAGAGTCTATACTTATTGATTCTCCCAATAGGAATTCATCGCCCACCCTCCAGGAAGTGTTGTCCAGTGGATTTAGATCATCAGTAATAAGTGTATAATTGTGTTTATACCCGTCTCTTGGAACACTATAGAATGGATAATTTCCTGCAGTTAATTTCTCTTCTTGCGATAGTTCTTGATGAATTTGTATGGAAAAATTTTGAGCACAACCGCTTTCACAAATTTCTTCTTTCCCAAATAATCCTGAATAGACTATTTCTTCTTCTATTTCAGCATGCGAAGCAAACATATAGTACAAATCATCTCCAGCATTGAATCCTACAGAATCTGTCTTGGCAAACGGAATCGCAGCTACGAAAACAGGTTCTTCAATAATTGATGAAAATTCTTCTTTTTCACAAGAAGTTATGATCACAACAAGTAGAATTAGCATTAATTGTAATTTCTTTATCATGATTCTAATATTTTGCAATTAAGTAATTTAAACCTAAGCTTGGATATATTTTAGATCCTGAATTTATAGAATTCAAATCACTACTTATTTCATCATTTCGGTATAAGAAACCCAAACTAAATTCAAATCGACTATTCATCAAATATGATGCACCTACTTGATAATTTAGTGTGAAAGGTCGAAATACATCATTACTTACCCATGCTGTTCTAGTATTATTCTCGGAATCAACTATAATTCCATTACCTGCGATATGATAATTTAATGAAATGCCACCAAAAGCTAAAAAGTTATTAAACGTTTTCTTTATTTGAAAAGGAATATTGACAGCAGTTCTTTTATTCATAGTCATAGATCGCTCTACTATATTACTACCAAAACTATATTTTTTATCAATTGCAGAAATGATAGAGCCATTGTCGTAGTTAGCATATTCAAATGATAATCCACTATTTATCGACCAATTCGAATTAAGGAAATAATCAAGGCTAAACCCTGTTTGCAAAATATGTCCTTGATTAATAGCGAGATTAGAGATCAGACCTATACGAAACCTAGTATTATCTTGAACTTGAATCATCAATGGTAAAATTTCTTTATATTCATTGATAAGTTCATCTGTTGAAGTGCCTAAATAGGGAAATTCCGAGATTAGCTTTCTTGAAGTAGAATAATCCATTACATCATTGGTAAGCAAGCTGTTATCTTCTTTTACAGAAGAAGAAGAAGAAGAAGAAGAAGAAGAAGAAGAAGAAGAAGAAGAAGAAGAA
>CAJXUU010000124.1 GCA_913061325.1 uncultured Saprospirales bacterium
TACACTATCCTCTTCGTCGGCAGCGTCAGATGTGTATAAGAGACAGGTATATATTTTAATAGGTTATTCATTGTTTCAAATGGTTTAGAACGGTTTATGTATGAAAAGTAGCGTGTAAAGGTATACTACATTTTCAGTTTAACACAGAGTCGAGTTTTTATCATCCCCAAAAATAAAAGCGTAATAATCAATGCTGTAAAATTTTATTGCTTATCTATCAGAAACTGATCTAATTTTTGTTTTGATACCAAGAATGTCAACAGATTTCTAAATGCATACATTTTTTCAGGGAACGGGGCATAATCATATGAATATTTGATTAATTCAAGTTTGTCAGCATCCATAGTTAATAAGGATACGATTTGTTGCAACTGATTCATTGACAAGCATTTTTTTTCTATATATATTTTTGCTGCCTGCTTTTGTGCGTTTGCAAATCTTTGATCCTTAATTGCTGTCAGAATATGTGAGAATTCTTCGTCACTAGTATCACAGTCATTTTCAGAAGGAGTGTTTGAAGAGGAACCCCCATTAGGATGGCTCTCAAATTCTAAACTATCATCTTTCGCCTGGGTATTATGATAAAGTTTGATGACATAAGAAAATGTAGAGAATAAATCGTAAATTCTGGCAAAATTATTCTTGTCAATGATATTCGGATATGCCATCATGCACAGCCTAAATTTTAATTTATCGTTGGGCAAATAGTAACATACATCTTGTAATTGTAAGGTGGTGGCCCATTCATTTGAAAAGTACTGGGTCGCATTTTTATATTGAACTTGATTGTTTTCACTCGATTTAATAGACACCATACAGGCTCTAAACTTATCGTCAGAATGTGTTCCATTATTTTGTGCAAATCCTTGTTTGGTCATTGATGAAATTAGTATCAATGTAAATATGATAAGCGCTATTTTTTTCATTTTTTCATTTTTGATTTAAATATTTGCTATTGGTGTTTTCTTTTGCAATGGGTTTTAACCATTCCACCATTTATCCGCATTCATAACTCAAAGATATAGCAAGGGTTAGGTTGGATCGTTCGGATTTGTAAATTGGAACTTATTGGATGATGATTAAGGATTACTTCACCACTTCTTTCCAATAAGCTTTCGGAGTCATCCCCATCATTTTTTTAAAGAAAGTATTGAAAACTGTTTTGGAATTAAAACCACTGTCAAAAGCCAGGGCAATAAGAGTAAGATATTGTTGAGAAGGGTCAGCGACTTTTGATTTGAAAGCTTCCAGTCTGTAAGAGTTGACATATTCTGAAAAGTTCTTGTCAAATCCTTCACTCAGTAATTGTGACAAATGATTGGAAGGGATGCCAAGAATCTCAGCTAAACTTCGGATGGTCAAATTAGGATCAAGATAGGGTTGTTCTGCGGCCATCAATGCTATTAATTGATGTTTATATTGTTTCAATAATGCTTCATCAAATAAGGGCTTTTTATATTTCCTTTTGGAAAAATCGATGTTTGACTTCTTTCCATAAATCTGTAGCATTAGCTCTTGAAAGCGTGGAATTGAATGGAGCGGTTTTAAAATGGGTTCCGTATAAATTAATAAGGCTAATGGTAGTCTGTAATTCACCGCTTGCTCAATGAGTTGGATAGCCTCATCATATTTTTTCATCATTGTTTTTACCAAGATCAAAAACTGTAAGGCACTTCCCATTGAATCTGTATTCAACGCAGCTTCTAGTTTTGCAATGCCTTTTTCTGTTTTTTCGACATCGCCAAGGGCTGCATAAGCCAATGTTGTTCCCCCTAATTTTGTTAAATCTCCTCTTTCATTTTCGGGTAGATTTTGAAAGAAATCTAAACCGTCTGATGCACGCTCTGTCAACAAAGGAATTGACCCTAAATAAATATGTGGAAATGGCAATTCTGGTTTTAACTGAAGGCTTTTTTCTAAATAAGGAATTGCCTTTTCATAATTTTCTTGCAGATAATATAAAAAACCTTTGTAGTGATGATTCATAGCAGAAATAGGATCGAGCTGTAAAGCTTTATCTATATAATTTTGAGCGGCATCTAATTTGCCCTCCACCGTCAAAAGATTTGACATTGTTAGTAACATTTCATCAGAAGGTCTTAGTTCTAATGCCTTATTTATATGTCGATAAGCACTTTCAAGATCCCAATTTTGCCAACATGCAATCCATGACAAATTCAATTGAGATTCAGGTAAATCTTTATCCAATGCTAATGCTTTATCTAAAAAAGGTTTTGCTGTAGCAAAAGCTTCGGGTGCTGGCAAAAGTCCCATTGTTCCAAGATATGCGTAGCCTTGATGTATTCCCAAATATGGCAAAGGAAATTTTGGTTGTGCAGCAATGACTTCCTTAAATATCGAAATTGATTTTTCAGTATTAGACAAATTTAATTTCATCATATAATACCTACCTTCTAAGTATTTTTTATAAACATCAACAGGGATTTCAAGATCATCCACCAAATGGTTTTCTAACTCAAAGTGCCCAAGGTGCTCGCGTAATTTATCAGCTATTAACAAACTGATTTCATCTTGGACGGCAAAGATATTCTCTAGTGACCGATCAAATGTTTCTGACCAAAAATGAAAATCTTCATTCACATCAATCAACTGTGCAGTTACTCGGATATTATTGCCAGATAATCGAATACTTCCTTCCAGTATAGTGGAAACATTTAATTCTTTTCCAATCTGAGAAATAGGAATGTTTTTATTTTTAAAAAAGAAAGAAGAGGTTCTTGAGGTAACTCTAAGTTCTTTGATTTTGGCTAAGGCATTGATAATTTCCTCTGTCATTCCATCACTAAAATATTCATTTTCCGCATTGGAACTCATGTTGACAAAGGGCAAGACCGCAATCGTTTTGGTTAGTTCTTTTCCTTTTAATTGGGAGGGCACAGGAATTTTGATTCCTTCATTCGTTACCGCAAACACTTCTAAAGGTTCAGCTATGTTTTTGAATTCAAAATGACCCAATGAAATGGTAGAAATTTCTTTATGATTTTTAAGTTCTTTATTAACTTTTCCTGATAATAATATTGATCCTGCAATACCCATACTTTCAATTCTGGACGCCAGATTGACACCATCACCATATACTTCAGTTCCGTCAAAAACAATATCTCCGAGATGCAGGCCAATACGCATAGGTACCTCGTCTCCTTTTTGTAATTCTTGCTGAATCACAAGGGCACATTTGACAGCTTCTACCGCACTTTGAAAAACACTCAGGGTGCCATCACCATAATATTGTAAGATTTCTCCTTGGTGCGATTTATGTTCCTTGTCAAATACTTTTCGGTGGCGGGCTCTTGCTTTTACAGCTGTCGCTTCATCGTCTTGCATTAAAGCCGTGTATCCTACGATGTCGGTGAACATGATAGCAGCAAGACGACGTGTTTTCTCTGGTTTGCTTGAAGGCATACTTATGGGGTTAAAGACACAGCTAAAGTAATACCTTTATGGAGAAGCCTTGAATCTTTTGTTCATCTTTGTTTTCTTTTTTGAAAACATCTCAATTTTTTTTGCTTATTCATAATTTGAAATAGAATTAGTAGTGGATCAAAACATAGAATGATTCAACCTGTTATAGATTACTAATTTTTTATAAAAATCAATCTGGAATTGATAGAGCACTAGTGCTCTGTCAAGGGCAATCTGTCGGATGATATTGAAGTATCCTGAGCCTTCTATATAATAAGATTTTTCACTGTTAGATGCTTGAAATACAATGGTACCCTATATCAAAATCGATTATCTCTCTATCAGCAAGTTCTCTGCATACCTCAGGGCTGAAGCTATTATATTTTTTCTGTTTCTTGCTTTATCCTCAAATAGGTTTAATTGATCCTCATTGATCCTCATCCCTTTTACCATAACCATTATTGGATTTTGGAGCGTTTTAAGGTCTTCCAAAGGATTTTGATTGGTTAGTACGAAATTGGCCAATTTTCCACCTTCAATACTTCCAAGGTTACGCATTAATTCATGTGTTTTCGAAGGATTTATTGTAGCAGTTTTAAGCACTTCATAGTTGCTCATTCCTGATTGTTTGTAGAATTCTAATTCCTGATGAATAGAGTAGCCGGGTAAAGTAATTCCTATTCCCGAATCTGTCCCACAGACAATATTGACGCCCTTTTCATGTAGTTTTTTTATGATAAGTAGGTGGAAGTTATGCTGTTCTTTAATTCTTTCGACAATAGTGGAATCTTCTGTTTTGGTACTATTCCAACGATCAAATTGTGCCTGACTATCTACCATCCGAATAAGAGGATTCATAAAGTCAAGGTTATCGGAAGAAAGGATATTGTCGTCCATCAGCATTGCATAAATATTATAATAGACAATTAAGGTTGGACAGAGTGTTGAATGAGGGTTGGCAACATAGCCTTCAACAATTTCATTTAGCTTAGCAGAATCCAACTGATAATTTAGAGGCTGTTGAACAAATTCCTCAGCATGCTCAATGGTAACGATCTGAGGATTGAAATGGAAGTGGTAAGGTACTTCTGGAGTTGGATGTGCCACAATATCCATATTGGAGATTTCAGATTGTTCAAGAATAGCTTTGAACAGATCCTCTGTAAGTCCATAGTAGGTCTTGATAAAATCGTAGCCACGCTCTTTGTAGGAGATGACTCTTTCCTTTGCTTCTTCAGGGGTTGTGAGATTTATGTTGTCACCTCCTATAAACTGAGGACCAGTTAATTTGGGGCTGGAAGTAAAGAATATCGGTGATATTATTTCTTCCTCAATTATGCTTTCTTTTATTCGCAAATGCATAGGCTGTCCCCATAAATTGCGTATAGCTGTAACTCCATTTGCCAAATATAACCCAAGTTCATAATTGTCCCAAACGTGAACATGCATGTCGATCAAACCTGGTAAAAGAAAATTACCCAATCCATCAATAACAACAAGGTTTTCAGAATTCAAACTATCCCCAATGCTTTCGATCACCCCATCTACAATTTTGATGTTTATGTTGGTTAGCACTGTGTCAGATGTCATTGGTATAATATTGACATTCTTAATGAAGTAACTATTAAAATAGCCCCCCTCTTGATTTTCAATCTTCAAATAAGATGTGTTATAGGAATCTATAATGAGAGAAATTGTGAAGACAATTAGAATTAGTCCTATCAAAGCACTAAACCCTACTAACACTTTTTTTAAAATTTTCATTGTACCTTTTTTGTTTGAATAATTTTGTCAATTCAATTTCAGCTCGTCACTTGTGTGTTTCAGCATTGTAAGCTGGCTTTAAGGCTCCTATGGTATGGAAACTTATATCTCACTTATCCCTTAAGAAATTGATTGGGAGTGAGACCTGTTTCTTTTTTAAAATAGGTATTGAACACTGTTTTTGAATTGAAACCGCTATCATATGCCAATCCAAGTACGGTGATGTTGGCGTTGGCTGGATCTTTCGCTAAACTTTTAAAAGCTTCTATGCGATACTGATTGATAAATTCATTGAAGTTTTTACTGAAACTATTATTGAGCAACCATGAAAGTTGGTTGGGGTGAAGGTCTATTGAAACTGCTAAGGATCGCAGTGATAAATTTGCATTTAAGTAAGGTGCT
Source organism: uncultured Saprospirales bacterium (assembly GCA_913061325.1). Classification (GTDB taxonomy): domain Bacteria; phylum Bacteroidota; class Bacteroidia; order Chitinophagales; family Saprospiraceae; genus CAJXUU01. Next base: position 5,590 of record CAJXUU010000124.1, read on the forward strand.
TTGTCTGTCATGTATTGAAGTAATTGATTGCGATAAACCTTAACATCGCTTTCATCCAGCAGGGCCTTCTTTTTCTTTAACCTTTCATCACTCAATCCAGGCAACAGTTTAGAGTGAATTGGTTGATCAGTTTGGTTAGATGTGCCTTTGGTTTTGAATACTTTATCGAAAATTTTATATCTAGGATCATCCAATAAAAGTTTGAAAGCAGGATTTTCTTTATAGAAATTTAAATAATACTTATTTGCCTTAATATCTTTCTCAATTTCTTCAAACGCTAGATCAAAATTCCCCAAGTAAATATTAATTATTACAACAGCGTTTTCCTCAGATGCTACATGTAAATTTTGAGCCTCAAGTTTTGTTTTTAATAAATATTCATTTGCCTTTGGAAAATCTCCTTTAGTCGCATAAACAATACCAATTCCTGCGTAGTAAATTTCAGCTTTTTCAGGTTTTACTGGAACGGTTCTATAATGTTCAAGTGCTTCATCGTATTTTTTAAGACGAGTTAATATGGTACCCTTCAAACAGTAAGAATTAGTATGATGCGGGATTAATTTCAACAAGGAATTTACCTCAATTAATGATTCCTCATACCTCCCCAACCGAAGTAAAGCAGCTGCATGATAATAGATGTTAGTAGGTGAAAATGGGTCTATTTCTATTGCTTTTTTTACACGTGAAATAGCCCTTTCAGCGTTACTTGTTAAAACATCCATCACTGACCCTCCTAATAGAGCATTAGTATAATTTGGACGATATTTTAAAGCTAAGTCAAGAAAGGCTTGAGCTTTATCTAAATCTTTCTCGAAAAAATAACTGACCATTCCAATGGAATAATTGGCCTCAGGGTCAGTCGCGTCAAGCTGTATCGCTTTTTCTGCTGCAGTTTTCGAAATCGTAAAAGCTTCGTGAGAAGGAATAGCATTAATCAGGCCCAAATATCCATAATAGATAGCTTCGGATGCATGATAAAAGGGACAAGAAGAATCCTTTTCTATTGCTTGTTGTATTTGCTCAATGGCCAGAAGAATGTCATTCTTTTGAAATTTATAAAAATTGGACTTGCTTTTCAAATACAGCTCATAAGCACTGATATTGGAGCTTACTCTATTCGATGTTTCATCAATTTCAAAGTGACCAATATGTTCTCGTAATTTATCCGCGATCAAGAGACTGATTTCATCTTGAACTGCAAAGATATCCTCCATAGGTCGATCAAAAGTTTCAGACCAAAAATGAAAATCATCCACAACATTAATCAATTGCGCGGTTATCCGCATTTTACTGCCTGATAAACGGATGCTGCCTTCCAATATAGTAGAGACATTTAGTTCCTGGCCTATTTTTGTAATCGATATGTTTTTGTTTTTAAAATAAAATGAAGAAGTTCTGGAAGTAACCTTGAGGCTTTTGATTTTAGCCAATGCATTTATAATTTCCTCGGTCATTCCATCACTAAAATATTCATTTTCAGCATTGGAACTCATGTTGACAAAGGGCAAGACTGCAATCGTTTTGGCTAATTCTTTTCCTTTTAATTGGGAGGGCGCAGGAATTTTGATTCCTTCAGTCGTTACCGCAAATATTTCTACAGGATCTTTTATGTTTTTGAATTCAAAATGACCCAATGAAATAGTAGAAATCTCTTTATGATTTTTAAGTTCTTTATTAACTCTTCCTGATAATAATATTGATCCTGCAATACCCATACTCTCAATTCTGGACGCCAGATTGACACCATCACCATATACTTCAGTTCCATCAAAAACAATATCTCCGAGATGCAGTCCAATACGCATAGGTACCTCGTCTCCTTTTTGTAATTCACGTTGAATCACAATGGCACATTTGACCGCTTCTACCGCACTTTGAAAAACACTAAGGGTGCCGTCTCCATAATACTGTAAAATTTCTCCTTGGTGTAATTTATGTTCTTTTTCAAACACTTCTCGATGGCGGGCTCTGGCTTTTACAGCTGTCGCTTCATCGTCTTGCATCAAAGCAGTGTACCCAACAATGTCAGTGAACATGATTGCAGCAAGGCGGCGTGTTTTATCTGGTTTCCTTAAGGACATACTTATGGGGGTTAAATCCAAATCAAATGTAATACCTTATATGGAGAAGCATTTAATCTTTTGTTCATCTTCGTTCTTTTTTTGAAATACTCCAATTTTTAAGCACGAAGACTTTTTAACTCTTAATACACAAACGTAATGTGCATTTGCTTCGCAAGCCTTATTTTCATTAAACTGAGCTATACTTCAAAGTTCATACAGCAATATTGCTTGAGTGTTAGGAATATAAAGACAAAAGGCCAGTACAATTAATCCTGTACTGGTCTTTACTCATAATTATAATTTATTATGAAGCAACGCTTACAATCTCTTTAATGTGATAGGCAAAGTATATGTATTATTTACCATCATATCTGATGACTTTAGCTTTTTGTAATTCAAAACAGACTTAATTGCTCGATCTACTTCTACATCATCAGTAGACATGACAATCAACTCATTTTCTTCATTGACGATAAAAGTAATATTTACAGTTGTTTCAGCTTGAATGTTAGAAACCAAATGAGATTTAGTAATCAATTGCTTGATTTCTTCTCTTGCGGAATTGTTTTCAGGATTGGTGTTAGCAGATACTGTTCCAAGAACGAGTGTAAATAATGCTGACAATAATAAACTTTTTGAAATTCTCATAATCTTTGTTTTAGATGGTTAATAATATGAATTATAATTTGTTATGTAATTCGAGTTATAGACGGCACGACTTTAATTGTGTTGCATGCTCTTCGACGAAAGACTGCAATAATGTAGACGAAGGATTCATTTTTTCATCCTAGTTTAAGTTGGAACTCGTAAGATGACTTGAGAAATTTCACATTCTTTTCAAAACTATAATTTGTACTTTCAAAATCAAACAGAAACATCATTTTCAACTCTTTCCTCAACGAACATTGATGAACCATGTTCGCCATTCTTAGCTATATAAGTTTGATGATTATACTTATTTGCTAAATCGAAATGCAATTTTGAATTTTCATTCTCCATTTCATTAGGCGGTCTTAATATTATCAATGGTAGCTTCAATGATTCGAAATATTTATCAGGAAGGCAGTATTTCATTGATCCGCCAGCTGCAGGTGAAAATGCTAATACCCCAATTATATAATTTTGTCTATTGATTGCTAATTGGATAGCAAGAAAGTAGAAGATTATTTGTTGCCAACTTGTTGATATTTCCCACTAATTTCTAAACTTCCATATATTCAGCTTATCCCGACATTTAAATTTTTGCAACAACTATTTACTTTCTTTCTTAACTACAGACTCAGAATTTCTGCGATCTATTATTAGGCCATAAGTCATAATCAGACTGGTAATCAATATCACATATAAAAATACGCCTTGATCGAATCCAGGTACTTCTAGTGAGGCAGGAATCGTATAAAGAAGGAGGATGGTAAGTAAACCTCTCGGAGCCATTGCTAATTCCGGCATTATTCCATCTTTAAGTAACATTTTTAAAATAACAAACCTTGAGAGGTAGATAGCAAGTAATACAGCCATGCTTATCAGGAAAACATCAAAACTTAGCAAGGAGGATAGATTGATGGTCATACCAAATACGACAAAAAAGAAAGTACGCAAAACAAAAGCGGTTTCACTAGTGATCAATTGGAATTCTTCTTTGATCCTGATTATTGGATCATTCGTTTGTGGTATATACGTATTTTTGAAAATTCTAAAGAACCCTTCGTGATTGGCTAGTGCCATTCCAAAACCCAAGACAATAATCAAGGGATAAAGATTCAATAGTTCACTAGCACAGTATAAAATAAATATGATTGAAACTAGCAAAAATAATCTGCTGGGTGATTTCAAGTCTTTAAAGAAAAAAACGATAATATAACTGGATAATATGGCTACAACAAATGAGAGAAAAAGATTGAGAAGAAAAGATAGCATTACTACTGAGCTGCTATCTTCTGATTGCAATAGGCTTAATGAAAAATAAAACGTCATGATCCCGATAATATCAGAAAAGGCACTTTCATAAATGATAAATTCTTTCTTTTGCTGAACCATATTTCCTACACTAGGAATAATAATAGCACTTGAAATAATCGATAATGGAGCTCCGTACAGCATAGCAGAAAGAAATGAGACTTTAAAAAGAAATACAATTATTCCGGCTATGGATGTTGCAGTAAGGATTAAAATAACAAATGCAGCTATAAAAGATTTACCTATTAAGGGATATTTTTCTTTGGATATTTTCAGATCCATGGCTGCTTCCATTACTATCATAATAAGACCGATTATTCCTAGGATGCGTAAAATAGGCATAAGATCATCACTTGATATACTATATGATTTCAAAAATTCGGACATACCTATGCCCAATAAAATGAGCAATAATACCGAAGGAACACTTGTCCGATTTGCTATCAATCCGAACAAATAGGAGATGATCAAGACAGACGATGCCATTATAATAATCGCATAGGGGTTTGAGAAATCCATATCAAGGCTTTTTTGTAGTCTTAGAAATTAAACTCAAAAGTAACTTCTCTTGGCAATTGAATAAGCAAAGAAGCTTAACTTTTGAAATATTTATTGGGGTTATGATCCCATTTATCTTTTATGCTATTGGGTTTTGGCGCACTACTTCTATTTCTTTGTCTCTGCGCCAGCTTTATCCAAAAACAGAAAAATCAAATCTAGAAAAAGCCCCATTCCATAACTTTCACCCTCAAATCAAATATTCGAGTAGATCAACACAAAAAAATAAGTAGAATTACGCATAGTTGTCAATTCTACAAACGTTTTGCACCTTTGTTGGCTACAGTTATTTTTTACTGATCTCATTAAGAAATGAATAAACAAATACCTTTATGGAGAGGTTCACCTTGAACCTTTTGTTCATATTCGTCATTTTTTAAATTATCCCTTTTTAGAGATTAATGAAAATGTCAGGATAGAATAGGTAGTTAATTTTTTCTTTGTTCCTTGGAATGGGAGCAAAAAATCTATCTGATATAGTTCCTTGTTTGTCTATAATCTTAACTGGTTATCATTTTAATCTTAAACTTGCTGCCATAAACTGCCGTTTTTGGCAAAAAAAGTAAATTGTAATTTATGAATTGGTTTAAAAAGAAGAAGATTTGTGTGCATTGTAATGAAAATAGAACAAAACGTGATTTTGAAAATCAAGCTACTTGTGGAGCATGCCAAACAAAAATACTAATCAGCAGAGAGTCATCCCGAATCTGTCCGGTAGATGGTGTTACTTTACTTAAGGAACATAATAATGAAATAATTATTGACCGATGCCCAAGATGCAATGGAGTTTGGTTAGATGCAGATGAAATTGAAGCGATAAAGGAAGCTGCAAAACAAGAAGGTATGGCAATCGGTATGGTTGTTTTCTAAATCATCACCTTCAGTTTATTGATAAAAAATCATGATAATAAACCAGATGCTTAGCGTAATTTCAAATAAGCCACTAGGTATAACACTGACAAACCAACGATATCGCAATGTTCATATAAAAAACACTGTATCCTATTAAGAAAACATGAAAAAGCGTAGCAGATTGACTCAATTTTAATCTGCTACGACTCAATTTAGTTTACACTGTATTTAGTGGTAAGAATTATTCCTCAAAAATGAACTTCGCAAAGACAAAATCTGCTTTGGCGATGGCCGCCATCATTAGAGGTGCAGCTTTTATTTTAAAGTCTTCGTCTGCAAACAACTTGGTATTGTCTTCGATGCTGTCCCATTCTACAATAAATTGCATATCGTTAGAATATGTTGAAGTCCCTTTTGAATCAATTGGATTCAAGTTTACTAAAAACTCAGGATAAGTCCCACCATAGTTTCTCTTAATAGGTTCAGATACTTCAAAGTATTTGCCAAGGCTTGCTTGAGCTTCTTTTGTAGGATGGATCGTCGCTCCTGCCATTTCATAAACTTTGTTGGAGTAGAAAACCACTTCTTTATCTTCTTTTGGTGCAAACCAACCCCCTTTGAAAAAAGAGAAGCCTCCTTCACGTAATTTGGCTACTTTTTGAAAGCCTTTATCCGCTTCCAGTTTTTCCTTCGCTTCATAATTTGGCCATTCGAAGATGCCAATCATTTGAGACTGCAATTCTTCCGAACGAGATTCTTCAACATTAAACATACCAATGGTCTTTACGCCATATTTCTCAAAATAAGGTGCTGACTTTGGTAAATATTCTTCAAAAACCTGCTTTTCTTTTCCTTTTGTCAAAGAGAAGAATACGATTTCGTAAACCTTGTCTTTTTGGAAGATCACTTTGGCGGATTTCACATGGGCAGACTTTACCTTAGTGGCGCAAGTTGTATCACATGATTTTTTTGATTCCATACTCTCACCAGCATTAGCTGAGGAATAAGACTGACTAAATGCAGATGATAGACTTAACAATGTAAATACAACTGCTGCTAATGTGGACTTCAGTAGGTCCATTAAATTTAATTTTTGCATAATTTGATAATTTTAAATTTGTTAATAATTGATATTATATAGTTACTGCTTAAGCAGCTGTTAAAATTTGTTTTAAGGAATTTAGATCTCCTACAATTACTCCTTGTTCTAAGTGGACTTTCAATCCTCTCAAGAGATCTTCAATACCTGATTCCATTTTTGACTTCTGATTTAGTTTGTTCAGTAATTGACCAATGAAACCAAGTTTCATGTCGTAGTTAAGAGTAAGCGACACTTCAGTCTGGTTAATTCCTATTTCATTTAGTTCGAATTTTCCTGTAAAGTTTTTCACCGGCGGTGCTTTTTCAATCGTATCAATTTTTAATAAGAAGCTATTGCCTTCTTCCCAATCCGTAGCTGTTTCTAGAATTTTTCCCATTGGGTATAATTCACAAATTCTAGCTGCACCTATACCGTCCGTTTGTTCTGTGGTGTAATAGGATTTCGATACACTAGGATTGAATTTGTAAATATCTCCCAGATTAGAGACCACTTTCTACGTTTTTTGAATGGAACTGTCGATCTTGATTTTTTTCTTAAATGTTGTCATGATGTTGAGTTTAAATATTAATGATGACTCAAACATATAGGAGTATTAAGCCATACATTAGACTATGTAGGCAATGGGAATCTGAGAGGAATAAAAAGAAAAGAAATGAGGTGAATGGAGAGAATGTGGTGAATGGGAAAGGGAGGATTAATCAGGCAAGTCGGGTATATGGGGTATGTCAGATTTGTTCGGAAGCTGTAGACATGGGCTTCTTTCATTGGAAGTCTAGACAAGTAGACGTGTGGAAACAAAACGTGCAAAATCACTCAGAATTTTACACGTTTAAGTTTTTCACTTTGTAAATGGACTGCTAACTCGTAAGGGAATATTCCAAATTGGTTTATTCATCAAACAAAAACAGTATTTTCTCGCAGCACGAGCTTTCCACTCTGGGCCAAAGGGGGAAATCAATTAGATATTATCTATATGGTAGACAAGTCTTAAAAATTCGAATTGGGGGTGTAAGGAAAATCCGGATTAAATTTAACTCATATAATAAAGTTTAGAGTGCCTCATTTTCTTCCTAATACCCATACTATCACACCGCCTGCTAAACCAAATCTAATTTGAAAGGACAAAGGCCCAATAGCAAAGATCTTTTCATCAAAAACAGTTACAGCACCATAAAACATAAGGGCAATAAGAAGTCCAAGAACAACACCCAAACCTGCACCAGTCTTCATTCCTGTACTGAAAGTTTTGATGCCCGCCCATTGCGCAATAATATAGGTAATCAAAGTACCCCAAAGTAAATTCTGAAAAACATTAGGGACTAAGGCGTTATCGGTATTGAGACATTCGCTAACAGGTGGTGGCAGTCCTATTGCCGGTAAAAGAAGTCCATAGATAAGGAATGCTGTAGCGAATAAAGTGATCCCACCTGCTAGTGAGGCCATTAAAAGTTTGTTGGTATTCCTAATGAGTGATTTTGATTTCAGGTATGAAATTGTGATAAGATAAGTGTTTTTCTTCTTCTTTTTTCATTTTACCATTTCTCTCTGAAAAGACAATGAGATACTAATTTCTCAGAAACGACTGAGATTTTATCTCTTTCAGGACCAATTTTTCAAACCTGTGGCAGTTAAGTAAGTAACTGTGATCTACCTGTTTTCAAAAATCTTCTTTATCGATTTACTCTTTGACCTTGAAATGGGAATCCGAATAGGTAGGTACGGACTTTCAAAAAAATGGCCTTTTGCGTTTCCAGTTATACTTAACTCTTCGTTCAAATTTATGATAAATGACTTGTGGCATCGTAGTATTTGATCAAATGAAGCGAATTGGTCTTCTATTTCTTTTAGTGTGCTGCGAAGAATTTTGTTCTTCAGGACGCCTGATTCATGCCAATATATGGTAACGTAATTGTCACTGCTTTCAATAAACGACAAATCTTGAGGATCGAAAGACAGCGTTTCAGATGTCTTTGTTGTGATCGTTATAATATGGCTTGGCTTCCTGTCTTTGCTATACTTTCGATTTTCATCAACAAGATTGCATTTCTCCAGCAACTCTTGGAAACTTGGATCTCTTCTAATCTCACTAAACATCGGATTACACTTCAGCTCACCGGGAACAAATCCAATATTACTTTCAACGACTCTTATTAAGTATTTGAAAAATGATTTGTAATCTGACTGCCCCAATTTAATGATAGCCAATGCATAATCGAAAAGACCAGTGTCTCTTTTTATGTTCAAATCATAAACCTGTTGTTCTATATCTCTGCTTTCTTGATGAAAATTTGCTTTGGAATAAGAATATGCTAGGTTGGCAAAGTAGACGGGATGCACCGTGTGGTTTTTTTCGATACAAGTTGAGAAATCCTCAATGGCAGATTCTGTAGCCCCTAAATGCAAATTTGCCTGACCTCTTAATTCAATCAATGACACAGCATGAGGGTCAATACTCCGAGCGGCGTTGATGTAATCCTTGGCCTCGAGAAACTTCTTTTGGTAAATTTGGATTCGAATCATCATCGTATAATGCGGCAATGCAAAAGGGTCTAATTTAATGGTGAGTGCCCCATATTTTTCTGCATTTTGAAGATCTCCTTTATGAATATAGTAGGTTGTTAAAGCATGATGAGCCTTTACGTTATCACTATTCAATTTGAGTGCTTGCTCTAAATTTATTTTTGCCTTGTCAAAGTCTCTTTCGTAAAACATATTTACAAAGGCTGCTGAGACATAAGATTCAGAACGTTTGTTGTTTAATATTAAAGCCCTTTTTACAGACTCTTTTGCAAGCTTCCACACTTTCAATGGTTGTTCATACCCCATTGCTGCAATTACCCAATAGCAATCTGCCAACCCAGCATGAGGCAATGCAAAAGAATTGTTTTCTTTGATCGATTTCTTAAAATAACCAATGGCCATTTGCATTTCCTCACTGCTGTAACGATGCCAATGGTAAAGTCCTCTTTGATACAATTCACGTGCTTTGGAAATATCATTTTGAATTGATGGTGTGGGTAGGGTAGTTCCGTTAATGGCAAGTGTGTGCTCTGAATGGAAACCAAGACCATTGATTAATACAAATAAACTTGGCGAC
>CAJXUU010000125.1 GCA_913061325.1 uncultured Saprospirales bacterium
CTATCCTCTTCGTCGGCAGCGTCAGATGTGTATAAGAGACAGATGGAAAAACAATATTGAAATAAAAATAGGGCAAATTATAATAAACGTATTTGATATCACGGTTCTTTTTAACTTCATAATTTCAACATACTTTTTCAAGTTCCATAACTTTGCAATGTCAGGTAAAACTATTGCACCAATTGAACCATAAATAGTGGAAATAAATGGTATATCAAATGCGCCATTTCGATAGATAGCATAGTCATTTACAGATAGCATATTACTTATCATGAAACTATCAGTTGACTTATATATAACTCCCAAAATCGCAGTAAGTCCTAAAGGAAGACCTACCCATAGTTGTTCTAATGCTAAGCTCTTTGAGAACATACCAGCTCCTAAATTTAGACATCTTCTAATCATGATAAATGCAGCAGAAAACTGAACAATACCAACAAATAATAAAGAATAAAATACTCCAGATAGGGAATGATAAAATTGAATAGAAATTAATAAAAGTACAACTTTTAGTATATTAGTAAATACAGAAATTTGTGCAGACACTTTCACTTTATCAAAATATATTAGTGTTGCATTCAAAGTAAAATACCCTACTAGAAAAGGTAAGACAAACGTGTATACTCTTAATAATGGAACTATTTCCTCATTATTAAGGAATACACCAAAGTATCGAGAAAATAATAAAACGATAAATATTCCTATACTCCCTAATCCCAGAGCCAAACTTAAGTTACTTTTAAAAACGTTCGAAGGGTTCACTTTTTCTTCAGCAAAGTATATATAAATAACTTTTCCCAAACCGCATGCAAGTGCCACTGTTAATAGATTTATGACAAGAAGAACTTGACCATATGTTCCATATTCAACTTTCGAAAGCGCTCGAGATAAGTAGGGAAGAAACATGAAAGAAATCAATGCATTGAGCCCTTGACTAAATATCAAAACAAAAATCTTGATAGTTCTAGACAAATTGTACTCTTTTAAGAGTTAGAAACCAACTACTAATCAATAGCATCATTATAAACTTTCATAAGAGAAACAACAATAACTCCCAAAATTCCTCCTAAAATTAAGCCCAATAAAATACTTTTTCCTAAACCTCTACCAATTGGATATATAGGAGAATAGGGTGTATCGATGGCAATAAAAAGTGGTTTACTGTCTCTATAATTTAAATCAGAAATTTCATAATTTTTTGTTGCCTCAGTGAATGCTGATGTCAGCCCTTGAATTTCAAGTGAAATTCTCCTTTTTGTTATTAATGAACTACTAGAAATAGTTCCTCTATTCCTATCTTCGAAATTAGCTAATTCTTGAGACTTATACGTTATTAGAGCATGAAGAGAATCTCTCTTTTCTTTAATTAAATCTTTAGATTGTTTTAATTCTTGGTTCACTTTATTTTCAAAGAAAAATTTTAACCTAATAAAAAATATTTCTACTATATCAAGAGAAAGACACTCACTTAAAGTACTCGTATTTAATTTGAATGTTCCATTTTCAATGTTTAAATCTGACATGAACATTGGGCTTATACCTGATGAACCTAGAAGCAAACCCTTAATCTTCTTTAGTGCCATTCTTTCGAGTCGATCAAATTTCTCTACATCCTCATTTTTAAAAGAAAAATCTGTGAAATCCTTATTATTTTCAGACCATTTCTCTACTAAGTTATATTCGTCTAGTATTTTATTAATTATCAAATCATTACTACAGGTTGACTGAGAAAAAAGCACTTCATTTGTTAGTAACTCAGATTTTGAAACTTCCAATATTTTGTAAGGGTTCGTTTTGCCAGAACCGCCACGACCTAATCCCATAGAACCTAAAATACCGGTTAATGCACCGTAACTTCCTCCACTATTTCCTTCAACAATAAATTTTAATGATGCTTCATATTTCTTTGGAGTTGTTGACTGTTGATATATAAAATAAGCGAGTATTGGTATTATACAACATAATATAATAAGCCACTTTCTTATCCATTCGTCCCAAAAACTCTTAACTAAGAGTATTAGTTCTTTCAATGTGATTTCATCGTTGTTCTGACTATTAGCACTCATATAATAATGTCTATTTAATTTAAAATTATACTACTTAATTAATAATTGACAAATATGATCACAAATTAACTTTGACGAATCTCCTGTCCCGTAAAGCTCCTCATCAAAAGAAATATTCTCTGGAGGAAACAAATCCATGTCTTTCAAATCATCAAAAACTAACATATTAGAATGATTCTTTAAAGTTTCTACCCACTCTGTCTCACTTCTAACTGTGCAACAAGGCCGCTCTAGCCAGTATGCCTCTTTTTGCATTCCTCCACTATCGGTTATTAGTCCTTGAGAGTGATGCAGGTAAGTTATATTCTGAAAATATGGTTGTGGATCAATAATTTCAATATTCCCTTTTGTCAAATCTTCTAAGCCAAATTCCTTAATTCTATTTTGCGTTCTTGGATGCGCTGCAAAAACTACTTTTTTATCAAGTTTGTTCAAAGATTGCAGAACATAGGTAAGTCTCTCCGCTTCATCTACATTGTATGGCCGGTGTAAAGTAGCATAATAGTACTCTCCATCTATGGGATTAGCGCCAATTACTTTATTGCGAACACACATCATCACAAGATCTTTCATAATATCACCAACAATGTGCACTCCGTTTGATATGCCTTCTAGAGCTAGGTTATCAACTGATTTCTGACTCGGAACCAGTAATAAGCTAGAAATATGATCCGTCAATACTCGATTTATTTCTTCTGGCATTTCTTGATTATAACTGCGCAGTCCTGCCTCTATATGAACGATAGGAATGTGAAGTTTACTAGCAACTAAGGCTCCAGCAAGGGTAGAATTGGTGTCACCATAGACAACCATAGCATCAGGTTTTTCTTTTTGCACTATCTCTTCAATAGCAATCATCATATTTCCTGTCTGCGCACCATGTGAACCACCCCCTAATGAGAGTAAATAATTAGGTTTTCTCATGCCTAATTGATCAAAAAACACATTACTCATATTCTCATCATAATGTTGTCCAGTATGAATAGTTACAAGATCAAAATGCTTTATAGCTTCTTTTTCGAAAGGGTAATGTTTTATAAACTGAGGTCTGGCCCCAATTATCGCTATTATTTTCATTTAATATTTTAAAATATCACTTTAGGAAACTAATTATTTTCATATCCATGATTTATGATAAGTCACTAGTTACAAACCAATCATACGTTTTCTTGATTCCTTTTTCTACCTCTATTTGTGGGTCATACCCAATCATAGCCTTTGCCTTGTCAATACTCGCTAAACTGTGTGGTATATCGCCTATTCTATTAGGGCCATGCGCAGCTGGTTTATTATTCCCTACTGCAACTTGAATATAATTCCAAAGCTCATTGAGTGTGGTACGTTTACCACATGCTACATTATAAATTTGATTGATTGGTTTGGTGTTTTCGTTGGTGTTTTCGTTGGTGTTTTCCACCCCCTTGCCCCCTCCAGAGGGGGATATGAAGAGTGCTTTGATATTGGCTTGCACTGCATTCGCTACATAGGTGAAATCACGACTGTATGTACCGTCCCCATTTATTACAGGTGATTTCCCTTCTTTGGCAGCTTTCATAAATAAGGGTATCACAGCTGCATAAGCACCATTTGGATCCTGCTTTGGGCCAAAAACATTAAAATACCTCAAGCCTATATATTCGAAGTCATCATACGTACGGGCAAAAACATCCGCATATAATTCATTCACATATTTAGTAATCGCATATGGACTGAGTGGTTTCCCGATGATGTGTTCTACCTTTGGCAATCCTTCGCTATCTCCGTAGGTAGAGGAGGAAGCTGCGAATACAATTCTCTTTACTCCACATTCTCTTACGGCTTGGAACATATTAAGTGTACCACCAATATTGACTCTGTCACTAGTAATAGGATCTTTGATGGATCTTGGCACAGAACCGAGTGCTGCTTGATGACTCACAAGATCAATCCCTTTACATGCTCGTACACATGTATCGTAATCTGTTATATCACCTTCGATAAACTCAAAGTCGTCACGATGCATGAATTCTTCAATGTTATGCATGAATCCATTCGAAAGATTATCAAGAACTCTGACTTTGGCTACCCTTTCATCTGCCAGCAAAGCTTCTACAAGGTTACTGCCTATGAATCCTGCACCGCCTGTAATTAAAATGTTTTTCTTTTCTATCACCTATACTCTTTACTGATATTCAACTTTTAATGTTTAGCTAATTTATTTTCTATAATTATAATCCTTCATAACTTGCCCAAGCATCGTGAGTTTCGCCTAAAGTTACCCCTATTTTTCCAGCAAATATACCTGATAAATTAGCTTTTATTGCATCATGAATATGTCGTGCAATAAACTCTGTAGTGGTCAGATGTCCCTTAAAAATTTCCAATTCATCCAAGTTCTGATATGACAGGGGCTTGAGCACCTCGGCAGTGACATCATGTGCTTTTCCTATATCAATGACCACGTTATGCTCATCTAATTCTTCACTTCGGAAAGTCACGTCAACCACATATGTTGCACCATGCATATTCTGAGCTGGTCCAAAGAATGGGTGCGGGAGGGAGTGAGCGATCATGATTGATTTTCTTATTTTTACTGTATACATAAGTATTTTTTTTTCTGGAATAGTTAGCCGACAACTTTCTTTACTTTTTATAATTAATATTCAATTATGTAGATTAATCCATTGTCCTGTTTCCCTATTCTTAGCTTTTCATAGAATTCAGGTGCACTTTCAAAAGGAATTTTGTTTGTGATTAATTTGTCATAACTAGGATGAAGAAGTATTTTTAATGCTAAATCCTTCCTAGTTTTGTATGTATGCTCAGGTTTATGACCCGGAATAACAGATACTTGAGAACTAATTATTTGCAGCCTTTTATAGTGGAAGTCATAGCCAAGTTCCAGCGAGATAGATTTATTTCCATACCATGACAATTCTATCACTTTCCCTTCGTGGGCCAGATGATCGATCGAAAATTGGAGTCCACTTTCTGATGCGGTTGTATGATAAATAATATCATATAACTCATCTGAAGCTGGCGTAAAACCTAACTCCATCGCTTTATTTATTCTCCATTTGTTATTATCAATAATATGAGGATCGTGTCCGTAGTGTTCTTTTAAAGTGTTCGCTAAAAGTCCACCAATATTTCCAAACCCACAAATGGCAATCTTACTATCGGCTTTTGGGTTACTATCCCAAATAGCATTGATCACAGTTTCGATGTTACTTATTAAAGAAAATCTTTCTGCTGGTATATTCTCATTCGTCCAATAAATATCAGACTTTTTTGCTTCTATTATATTTTGATGTGGGTGCATCAAGTGGCCTAAACGTCCTTCATCATCACGTACTATGGAGGAATATCCGTATTTAATTGGAAAACTAAAACAACCACCCATTTGAGGTACTCGCATATATATTTCGAAAGCTTCACCTACCAATCCACAAGCGACTAATCGTTCTGTTCCAGTTGATATCATGGAACATACAGACTGATATTGCGGATTACCTTTCGATTCAACCGGTTGGATGATTGATTTAGAAGCTGATATATGCCAGAGGGCTTTCATTGATTGCTTTTGCTATAGGTATTGTTGATAATACCTTGGCAAAGTATAATTCTTATACTACAAATCTAGTTTGTGTCCAAAGAAGTCTTTTTTTGTTTGCAGATATCCAATGTTTCCTTCATGAGGTGGTATCTGCACAGGAACTCTTTCTACTACAGATAATGAACAAACATCTAAAGCTTTGATCTTTTCTGGATTATTGGTTAGCAGATTTATTTTTTTGACTTCGAGATCTTCTAGAATTGCAATAGCATCTTCGTATGTACGATCATCATACCCAAAACCTAAAATTTTATTTGCTTCTGCTGTATCAAACCCCTCATCTTGTTTTATATAGGCATGAAGTTTATTGATGATACCTATTCCTCTTCCTTCTTGTCTGAGATAAATAACCATACCTCCATGCAGAGAGACATAATCAAGAGACCAATCTAACTGCTCACCACATTCGCATCTTCTACTACCGAATAGATCCCCTGTCATACATTCAGAATGAATCCTGACGTTTATGGGTTGTGAAAAATCTGTTGCAGGATTAATTAACACCATGTGTGGCATTGGATCATATTCATCAATTGCATATGCAATTGCCTGGAACGTGCCGTTTTTCGTCGGTAAAGGAGCTTCAGCTTGTCTCCTTATTGTTCTTTGACTTTTGGTCATTGTATTATTTCAAATAATATTAATTCTATGTATTCATTGATCAAAATAGAATTTTGTAGCATTTGTTTGGACATTTTGCCTTTCTCTAAAACAAATTTTCTAAATCTGACAAAATCTTTTCATTGATCAGTGGTTCTCCTGTCAGCATGAAAGCGTCTCCCATCGAAGTGTGAAACATATTTTTTATTTGATAACCTTCATTTACTTCCTCTATTTCATTCATAGAAATACAGGATTTTCCAGATCCAAACACGATAGGTGCAATATGTAGCTGCAGCCAATCTACCAATCCTGCAGAAAGAAAGCTCCCTACAGTGCTAGGCCCACCTTCGACCAAGATTGTGTGTATTCCTCTTTTTTTCAATTCTTTTAGAATGTAGTGTAATTTATCTTCGTCTGTTACATCATACTCCAGAACATCATCTATTACAGAATGTGCACTTGAAAAGGTGACATCTTTTGATCTAATCAAGATCGTCTTTGCGTTTTCAACGACAGGAAGTTTGTCCCATTCATTAAAACTATTTGTCAATAGCAGTCTTGCAGGGTTTGCTCCTTTTACATGTCTCACATTTAGTCTAGGAAGGTCCTTAACTACGGTTTTACCTCCAACCAAAACTCCATCCACCATAGCTCTTAGTCTGTGTGCATGAGTGAGATTTTCTTCATTCCCGATCCATTTTGATTTACCTAGGCATGTGCATATTTTTCCATCAATAGTCTGAGCCATATGAACTATGATAAACGTATTATTTTCAACAACTAGATTGCCTAATAAAATAGGGCAGTAATTTTTTATTACTTGTATCGCTTCATTACAAAAACTTGGATCATAGGATAAATAGATTTCGTTTTTAAACAAAGATTTGGTTTTCATCCCACTAAAAGTCGAAGCCCCTTTGTGTATCAGAATTTCAAACTTGCCTTTAGGTTCTTCTGGATTAACAAAATTAAAACCATTTTCCTTAGTGTATGAAATGTCTCTCCAAGGTTTTCTACAATCTATTGTTTGCTTGAGGTCAAGAAGCTGTTGCCAAACTAAATCTTGTACTATCAAAATGTTTGTGTATTAGAAATATTCATGCCTCCTTTATTTTTCAAACTGCATTCCATCATACAAATAAGGTAAATCTTGTTTTTTGTCCACACCATATAGTCTTAATAGTGATTTCATAAAAAGTGACATGATACCTTCATGTTTAACAGGTTTCAGATTCTTATTTACAATTAATCCCGATTCAAATCCCTCTTTCTTAAATGTCTCTAAAAAAGATTTGTCCTTAGCTATAATATGAATAATTGTTTCCCAGCCCATTTTCTCTCGAGTAATAAAAGGAGGTTGATGATCTCCAAATAATAAATAGATTGAATTTTCATTTTTATTTTTTTCAATATAGTCAAAAATAAAATCCAATTGATATTTTATTGCTTCCTTATATTTTTCCTTTTTTGTTATAAAACTATCGTTCGTCTCAAAATCAAGATTTGGAATTTCTGACCAATTTTTCTCAATATTTGTAGGGCTACTAAAGGGTAAATGAGAATTTAGCGTACAGAAGAATAATGAATAAGGTTCATTTTTATCTTTATCCAATAATTCTTTTGCTTTATTAATAGAATATTGATCAGGTGCTGTCACCCCTAAATCCATGAAATTTAGTGTTTTTCCATTGTAGTCCAAATCATTAAATGTGATATATTGATCTGAATTCAGGTTAGTCGAAACAACATCCCAATCGACATTTTCTAAATACCCCCCTCCAAGTGGACACAAATAAATATTTTTGTAACCTTGCGTTTTTAAGTATCTAAAAATAGACTGATAAGCATCAAATCCATCATTACCTTTCATTAATAATTCATATTGATTTTGATCCGAAACTTTTGTTCCATATAATAAAGTGGTATAACTAAGCCAAGATCCCCCAGCAAACATAGGTGGTGTCGAAAACGCTGAAGTTGCATACAATCCTGCCTGAAATAATAACGCTTCTTTTTCTTTTAGCTTATCAGTTATTTCTTGTTGTAAAAATTCATCTCTTATATTAATTGATCCATAAGATTCCAAATTAATTATTACAATATTGGGCTTGGACTTTAATTCTAAGTCTTGGTATAGGTTGAATTTTTTGAAGTATTCTTGATCCTTCCCCAATAAAAAATTAAATTTTGATGACTCTTTTATGTTCCTTAATAAGTGTATAAATGGCGTATAAAAAGTTCGTCCATAAAATTTTGAGTATGCATAAGAGTTGACATTATAATAACCAAGGCCTAATGTGATAGGAAGTGATATATATATTGAGACATTACTTGGTTGGTAGGACAACAAGCGACCAGACAACAAATACAACCCCCAATAAATTACTATTAACAATGGAATCAAAAAAACAAAAACTGCATACTTTTTACTCTTCAACAATTTTAATCCTACTTTAGTAAAACTCCAATCACTTAAAACCATTGGAGGTTTTCTAAAAATAAATAAGAAAATACTTGCATAAAGTATCAAGACTATTCCTACCAGGCCTATAGATGCGGCTATTATACTTGATGTCTTGATATTAAAATCAAATAAACTAGCAAATAAAATTAGACCTGAATATTCTACAAATATTTTAAACGGATCCGAAGAACTTTTACTGTAAATAAACCTAAGTTTTCTCCTCAGATTGAATCCCTTATTCAAGAAAAAATTAAAAGGATTAGGTTGATTTTTAATATTCAATAAAAAGGGAATACTAAAGAACAATATATTTGCCAAAAACAATGTCAACCAAAATTCCATCTAAAATCCTTTAACATAAATATCCCCAGAAAATACTTTCCTATCCATTTTTCCAATCCCTTCTAAGACTTTACTTTGGGGACTCCAGTTATCAAGTCTAAATTTAAATTCTTCTTGATATGACCAATTGAATTTAGTATAGCCCAAGGATTCACACTTCTTTAGGCATTCAAGCAACTCAGCATTATTAAAATTTAAAAATTCAAAAGACAAATATTTTACTTTTTGCGAAAGCCCTTTTAATACTTCACTTTCATGTCCTTCAACATCAATTTTTATAAAGCTAGGCAATCCATATTTACTAATCATATTGTCCAATGTACTAACCTTAATTTCATACGATGAATCAAAATTTATATTTAGCTTGGAATTTTCATTTAATCGATTTTCCCAATCTTTTCCAGACAATGAACTTAGAGTAGGGTATCTTTGACAAACATTGAACTCCATCGCACCTTCTTTATAACTTAATCCGATATTTTCCAGGTGGAATTTAGAATTAGTATTAAATTTTTTATCCAAATACTGCGAAAATCTTTGCTGTGGTTCGAATGCAACTACTGATGCTCCTATACTCAGCCAAGATACTACCCTATCGCCAAGGTGTGATCCGACATCAAAACAGAGGTCTTTAGGTTCAATGAGAGATTTATAAAAACTCCGTTTCCTTCTCGCCTTAATCGGGTTCCACTCATACATGAGTTTTGACAAATACCAACCAAATATTTCGTCGACTCTTCCCATATTTTAAATTGCTATTTGATATTGAGTTAATAACTCTTGGTTAAAAGGCTGGTAAAACGAATCCAATAACTCTTGAGCAATAGTAGACACATTAATCGAAGGCCCAACATTATGTTTTTCACCTAATGCTCTTGAAAAATCGTAGTTTTCTAAACCTAAAAATGAAGTAATCTCATCTAAAGTTTGGCTGGCCTTATCTCCTTGAAGGTCATAACTTTGGACTATTTTTAAATTATGCCCAAATGTTTTTATCCACTTAGGAAGGTAGTCGACATACACTCCTTGATGTATTATCTTAGTTTTCTCTCCCTTGTTATATGCTTCAATTTCTTTTTTTATAAAATCTTCCAATTGTCCATACTTGTGTCCTTTCTTACCTTCTTTCTCAAATCGTTTAAACATGTTGAAGTGAGAAATAAATCTATCGGTAGGATTTCGCAAAGACAAGATGGTCTTAATCCGAGGAAAAATTAATTTTATTAGCCATGGTTTAGCATTTACAAAAGTGGTAGCTGTTGCTTCACCAGTGATATACTTTTGCCCATTTTCAATACGCTTCGAAAATGTAGAAAATTCCATTTTAAGCTCTTTTCCAATTTCTAACCAATTCGCTACTACTTCATTTTCATTCAAACTCGGGAACATACTGATGTATGACTTATACCCCTTCAATAGTCTTAATGGGTTCTTATTATTCAAATATCCTGGTTCTTTGGTTTTACAAGGCAACACTTGAGGGTGCTCATTCAGATATCTGTACAAAGATGAACTTGCACATTTCACACCACCAATAATAATAAATGACGGCTTCATGTTTTTTTACCTATCAATAGTTTGTAACCAAGGTCCCCATTCAAGTAAAGCCACTCTTGATAAAATCCTCCTCTAAATATATACGCTGCCGAATCCTTTTTATTAAATAAATAATCTATCCCAGTTTTTATTTCTGCCCCTATGATTTTTGCAGCGACAATTAATTTAGAATACTTATTCATCATAGGTGTCAAATCAATGGATGACCATTCCATCTCATCAGAAAACTCTGTATAATCCTTTTCTGAATAGAGTCTAGCTAACACCCAATCTTTCATAAGATTCTGTGCCGCAGATGAATTAGTATCCTTCACTAATACATCTTCAATGATATAAATCTCACCGCCTTTTTTCAGAGAGTTTAAAACTGAAAACAAACTTTTTGATAATTCCGGGCTATGTTTCAATGATTCTATTGCAATAATGGCATCATATTTCTCAGCACTTAAGTCATCAAAACTTTTACATTCAAAGTTTACATTTTGCAATGATTTCTCTTGTTCTAAATTTTCTCTTGCTGATTCGATTTCAGTAGTACTTACACTTATCCCCGTGAATTTGGCATTTAACTTCTTAGCCATAAGTAATGTTCCAAAACCTACGCCGCATCCACAATCCAAAATGCTTTTCTTCTGTTTGAAATCAAAGCTATCCACTAAAAAGTCATAGAGATTAGTAATCTCACTATTAGCATAATTCAAATTCTTATGAATACTATACAAACAACTTTTGCTATCGTTGATATTCTTTAAGGTATCATATAATTCTCCTATCTTATTCATGCTTTACTTAAAATAAATATATATTCATGAACATATTCCATAGGTATTATCGCCTTAGATATCTTTTCATAATCGACTCCCATTCCTAAGGTAGTAATAAGCTGCCTCTTTTTTATTGGGTATTGATCTGGGTATACATTTAGAACTTTATAACCATTATTGGCAAATACCTCCACCCATTCTTCATAAGATTTAGCACCTTGATGGCCGGCTCTATTTACAATACCCAATTTCTTTTTTATTAACCAAGTGAATCCATTTCTATTTCTTACTAAGAAACAAAACTTTGCATCTTTTTTTCCTATCCTCTTTATTTCAAAAAGCACTTTATTAAGATCTATCATTCTCTCTAAAGATCCCAAACAAGTAACGAAATCAAAAGTTTCATCCTCAAATTTTAGGTCCTCAGCATTTCCTTCTTCGATGTTAGCATTTGGAACATTTTCTTTGGCTTTATTTACTGCAACATCTGAAATATCTATTCCATATAAAGAGGCATCAAACGGTAAGCAGGCCTCTAATAACCTACCTAAACCACATGCTACATCAAGAATTTTATCTCCTTTTTCTATACCTAATATTTTAGGGAATATTCTATAAGCTCGTACTGGCCTGAGGTACATTTCACCACGAGTTTTATATGTATTATTGAACCATTCTTTAATTGTATTTTGGGTTGCTTCTTTTGCTTCCATTAAATATATCTTTTTGTTTTTAATGAGTATTCCGAAAATGCATCACCAAATTTTTCCTGTAAAAACTTTTCTTCAATCTTTATCTTATAATCCATATATAAAATGTAAAAAACCATTCCTCCTATTAAAATAGCTGACGGATATAATAAGATCAAACCAATAGAAAATAAATACATCCCAAGTTGTATTGGATTTCTACTTCGATTGTAAACTGAATTGCTTTTTAATTCAAATGAATCTCCTGTTTGGGTATTGTTTTTTCTAATTTTCATGACTGCATAAAACGAAAGTCCACGGCCAATAATCATAAACATAAAGGGGATGATTTTTAATATTGTTTGAACTTCCGAATCTTCAATCCAATAATATGTATCTGATATTTCTAAGATTCCTGAAGCATATAATAAAGGCATTATAAAAGTAGAATAGATAATTAATATAGGAGATGCCAAAAATATTAATTTCTTGAAAACTGACCATTCAGAAATATTCAAACCAGTATTCTTCATTTCAGTTTTGTATTCGTCTTTTTCGGACCACAGATTATAACTAGAAGCCACGCTAGGAACTTTAAAAAATAGTAACTCTATCGCTAGACTTAGATACAATAAGTACAAGATAACAGCTATCAAAGTCATTATATTAGTGCATTATATTTAACATGATATTTGCGCTCTTCTTCCAATCGTAATTATCTAATTCTTGACCATCAAAGTAGAAACGGGACATAGTTTTTCTGATTTTCTGAATCTCTCTATACATATTTTCTACATCGTATGGTTGTACTAGAATTCCGTTTTTATTATTTATGACTTCTCCTAATCCTCCTACATCAAATGCAATAACAGGAGTACAATTCTTAATAGCGTCCACTACTGAAAGTGACAGATTTTCCATAGTAGAAGTACACAAATAAATGTGATAATCTTTATAAGAAATATTACTTCTAAATGGAAATAAATTTACAAAATCAAATTTGCTAAGCTGTTCAAATATCTTATCATCATGATTGCTACCAAAAATATCAACTTTTAAGTTTATTCTTCCTGATTTCAAAATTATATTAAATAATTCAATGGCAAATTGAAATTTTCTTCCTGAGACATTACCTGCCATTAATATGCTTAATTCTTCATCCGCCCCTATATTTAGTTTCTCCTTTTTAGTATATAATTGTGAAATACCATTCCTCACCACTAAACAGTTTTCTGTATTAGATTTGATATAATCAAGCTTAGAGTTACTTACACTAAAAACGTATTTTGCAAAAGAAAATATTTGACTATAATTATTCATCATCATTTCTACTTTTGAATTTGAAGTTAGAACCTCTCCTAATTCAGGATAATTATCATGGTATGTAAAGTAGAATGGAATATTATGTTTAATAAAGGCAACCGCAGTATGATAATCTCCATATCCTATTGTTGACTTCATTGCTAATTTCGATAGGATTTCATCTAGAGATTTTTCATCCTCATAATACCAAAAGACAATATTATCTTTTAAGAAGTCATCTGTATTCTTACAAACTACATGAACTTCCTTGAAAGAATCTTTCCAAAATCGAACAAAATTTGCTGTTGCAGTACAACCTCCTGAAAAACTGGTTCCAAAATTATCCGATAAGATAATAAGCTCTTTATCCATTAGTTTGTTTATCATTTTTGAATCTTAAATAATCTAAAAATGACCTTGCAAATGATGCAACAATAAGAACTGCACCTATAAACAAAATTGGAGCTTTAAATTTGATGGGAGAAATCAAGCCTACTAAGAGAACTATAAAGAAAATTCCTGCTATAATAGTCGAATATTTTCTTTTTTTCGCCCTGTAATTTGGTTTCTCCACAGCTGAAGTCATTACTATGTACAAGTATCTTAATACGCCTGGGATTATTATCCACCAGCCTACTCCTTCAAAATGAAAGTAATAATAACACATTAATAACACGAAAAAAGAATCAACCTCAACATCTAAATTATGGCCAATAAAAGAAGTTTGCCCATATTTTCTCGCTAAATATCCATCTGCACGATCTAATAATACAACCAAACTCATTATCCCTAAAATAACATGGTTTGAGACGACAGAAAATAAAAAGCTGCCAATAACTATTAGTATAAGTCGAAATCCAGTTATCCAATTGGCATAACCACCCAGAGGCTTTAACTCCATAAAATTTTTACTTCCTCTATGAATAAGAGACGAAAATGATATTATTGCCCCAAGGGAAAGTAATTCTATCCTTTCTGCGAATAGCGATAAAACCACAATGACTAGCATCAAATATGCATGTCTCAGAACCCAATTGTTTATTTGATTATCTGTCAAACTCTTAGTAATGATTTGCAATTTTAAACTTACTCATTGACCTAATCAATGGAATTGAAAAAAAGATAAGTACAACCCAAACCACTAAAAACTGAATTAGTCCTACTATTTGAATGGAATCCACAAAGTAGTAGGTGCCCAATACTATTACTATAAAAAGTAAAATGATTCTTAAGGCTTTTATTAAATCAATTTCAGGCATTCCGTATTTCTTATTTAGAAAGTAGAATATGATAGCATTGAGAAAATATGAAATAGAAATTGCCATAATAGCACCATATACTTCATATTTAGGAATGAGTATATACATCAGTAAAAACATAATTATTGTTTTCACCACAGTAACCATAGTTAACTCTTTAGACTTTTTATAAAATATGAAGACTAAGGTGAAATATCTTACTATGATCAATGGAATTGAAGCTATGGCAGCAAAAATAAAATAAGGTCGTATCGACAAATATTTCTCGTTACTTGTAAATAACTCCAAATTTGTTCCTATCATTATTATCCCCGATAGCCCTAATACTCCAATGAATATGTAGAACTGCAAAAAAGAATTTATTTGTTCATTTGTTGAAGTTGATGTCTCCTTTAATGATCTATATAAAAAAGGTCTCATGGAATTATTCATAGCATTCATCAATATGGCTATCATTCCAACTATTCCCATTAATATCTGTCTCTTATACACATCTCCGAGCCCACGAGACAGGCAGAAATCT
>CAJXUU010000126.1 GCA_913061325.1 uncultured Saprospirales bacterium
GGGCTCGGAGATGTGTATAAGAGACAGGTATATAGATTTTAAAATTGGATATTAAATTTATTTCAATAAGTCAGCTACATATGGAAGTATAGCTAAATGTCTTGCTCTTTTTACAGCTACAGCCACTTTCTTTTGATACTTCAATGAGTTACCAGTGATTCTTCTTGGAAGAATCTTACCTTGTTCGTTTATGAATTGTAGTAAGAAGTCAGGATCTCTATAATCGATATGTCTGATTCCGAATTTCTTAAATCTGCAGTATTTTTTTCTTTGAGATCCGATATTAGGATTGCTCAAAAATTTGATATCATCTCTAGATGCCATTTTTCTTTAATTTTTAAGTTTATAATATGGATTACTCTTCCTCTGATTTAGCAGCTACTGGTGCAGCTACTGGTGCAGCTACTGGTGCAGCTACTGATTCAGCTACTGGTTCAGCTACTGGTGCTGGCGGAGGAGTCGCTTTTTTAGGAGCAGGAGCAGCTGGTTTAGCTTTTCGTACTTCTTCTTTTACTTCTTCTTTTGCTTTTTCTCTTTTCTTACCAATAAGACCAGCTCTTTTGTCAACGTTGTATTTAACACCGTATTTATCTAATCTTACTGTTAGGAATCTCAAAATTCTTTCGTCTCTTTTAAGAGCTAATTCAAATTTTGGTAAGAATGAACCATTTGGAGTAGTGTATTCTACTACATAATAGATACCACTTGTTCTTTTCTTAATTGGGTAAGCTAATTGTTTAAGTCCTAGGCCATCATTGTTTACGATAGCACACCCACTGTCTTTCAATAGGTCTTCATAGGTCTTAGCTGTCTGTTTAATTTCATCGCCAGACAGAACGGGATCGACGATAAAAGTCACTTCATATTGTATCATATACAGAAGTTGTGTTTTAATGATTAAAAAATAAATTTCCTTAAAGGGCTGCAAAAGTACAAATATTTCTTCAAACTACCAAGTATATAAGGCTATGGGAGCTTATTTGTGTGATATAGTAGAGTTGAAATTACAAACAAATTTCTTATAAGTAATTTTGAAATGTGTAATTTATTAATTAATAGCACATTATAAGGTGAGCGATAAGCTTTTACTAGAAGTAGAGTATGATAGAGATACTATGAAAGCATATATTAGAATATATAATTTATACCTCCACCCAACTTAATAAACGAAGGTTTAAATCTAACATTATTCTCCTTACTCCAATTAGATGTAGAATATTCTCCTCTGATATTAGTATTTATTCTAATCTTTTTATTGATTGAATAATAAATATCTAAACCAGCTTCAAAACCAAAATTAGAACTGCTATAGATTGGTAATTGAGAATTATAATCTATAATGTTGTGCTCGTTTCCAATAGTTTTCCCTTTGCTCAAAACTAGAAAAGAATATGCCGCTCCTACAGATGCGTCTAGTTGAAAAGATCCAAATTCAATTGATCTAGAAAGACCAATATTTAGTGTGTTTATTCTGAAGGTATTGTAATGCGTATAATCATGTGTCGTTTTTCTAAATCCAACTGTATCTTCATGTACTTGTGTTTCTTTACCAGTAAGGGCGTTTGTGGAGACACCAACTAGAGTATTTTGAAGTGATACTTTTGTCGAGTCTGTTTTATTTATCTCAAACAACTGAACAGCATATTTGTGCTCAAAGCTTGAATAAATGTCGAATTTTTCAGTTTGTAGTATTGGTACCCTTATACCAACATAGTAGCCTGGAAGCCATTGGCTAGTCTCAGATCGAACTTCAGCGCCAGAATATGATCCTAAACCTATCAAAGTACCTCCATACGCCGAAATCCCAAATGGTCTTTCATTGTGATTTATTGGATTGTTGGTTTCTGGTGACGACGGCACCATATTGTTGCAGATAATTGTCGGTTTTTCTGCTTTATGTTTTAATTGAACTAAGACATTGATTATCGGATTAATTGAAATCGTTAATCTTGACGCAACGTTTGTCTTTTCATTTGTGGATGAATTAGGGCCTGGAATACTATTGGCATTATGAATAGTTAGCTCAGGTGCATTAGGAGCTGTTTCTAAATGGTTAGATTTATTATTAGAACCTAAGAGAGAGTTTGATTGATTCAGTTTCTCATGACTTTTTTCTATTCCTAAAGATTTAAGTGAAATGTATTTAGTCGGTTGCTCTTTAATTGATTTTGGCGTTACTATTTTAAAACTCTCACTTATCTTTTGGTCTTCTTCATAAGAATTACTTGTTGTCTCAGATATGTTGTATTGGTTTAAATTGATAGATTCTTTATTCTTAATTAAGGTTGTTGATTCTTTGTCTATTGTATCATTGGATGTGTGCTTACCATTTGATATTGTTGTATTTGTATTATAAATGAACATTCCAATAACTAGAATTGATATCCCCGCAAACCAAAACCAAGCAATCGGTCTTTTTTTAGATTCATTTTTGTCTAATTTTTCGTAAATTCCTTCATTTATCTCTAACCAAGAAAATTCTGCTGGCACTTCATCGAAACCATCTTTGTTATATAGGTCTGATACTTTTTTGTCAAAAGATTCCATAGGCAATATTTTTACGGTTATCAATTAGATTTTTTTGCATCCATTTTTTAGCTCTTGCCAATTGAGATCGAGATGTCTCTTTTTTAATATTCAGCATTTTTGATATTTCTCCATGATTATAACCATCGATAACATTTAGCATAAATACTATTTTGTATCCTTCTGGCATATCTGATAATGCATTTTCAATATCTCTTTTGGTGAGCTGATTATGTTTTACTTCCTCACTAAGTTGAAACTCAGGCACTTCTTCTACTGAAGTCAGAAGCGGCAATCTTTTATTTTTTCGAATAAACATTAAACATTCATTCACTACTATTTTTCTCAACCATAGATTAAAAGTGCCTTTACCAGCATCATATTTTTGAATGCTTCTGAATACCTTGACGAATGCTTCTTGGATAACATCTTTACGATCTTCACTATTTGGTAAATATCTTGACACTATACTGTATGCATAAGGAATACAGGAGGAATAAAGCACACTATGTGCTTTTCGTTTTCCTTTAATGCAATTTGATATGATATGGTTATCTACCAAGGTTTTTCTATTGTTTTGTGAATTTTGAATAACTTGAAGATGAAAATCAAGGATGCATTAAAGCACCCTTGATTTTTTTTCAAGTTAGATTCTTGATGTTCAATTTTTGATTAACAGCCTTCTATTAATTCAATCATATCTTCAAGGCTTTCAAGTACCACAGCAATACCATTTTGAGTTACTTCGATTGGAAATGTAAGTTCAGCGAGTGTTGTTATCTGTTCAAATGCAGCTTCCATATCATTTACTTCTACTCCATTATTAAAAGTAAGAGGGTATGTAATTTCATAACATGCACCTTCTGGATTTTCAGGGAGTGTAAGAAATGTAAGATAGATTGCTATATCTTCTCCAAAAACATTACCACAGGCGTAAATTGCCTCTGAATACTCTTCATCATTATTAACTGTTGTTTCTATTCCGTCTTCATTAATCAGTGTAAGAGGATATCCGAAGCCGATTAAGTTGCCTTCTAAGAACAGAGATGTAAATTCATCTTCATCTTGAACAGATTGCTCTGAAACAGAACCATCAGAATTAATGATTTGTACAGTTATTGGGAAAGCTAAGTCATAACATGCTACACTTCCTAGACTAAAATCAAAATCATATAAAAGCGTATCATCTGGAAAGGTGTTGGATTCGCAATCTCCTAGAAGAGTGAATAAATCATCACTATTCTCAGCTGAAACTTCAACTCCATCTTCATCTATTAGAGTAAGAGGGAATGTGAAAAAGAGATTAGGATTTTCTGATATTAATTCAATAAATTCATCTTCAGAAGTGACTGTGAAGTTATTGCCATCTAAATCTGTAAACGATATTGGATATACTAGCTGATAGCATGAATTTATATCGCATATTAAGTATGCTGGGAATTGATCTTCTCCCCATCCTCCATCAGGTACGCAACTTGCGAATGCCTCTCCGAGCTCTTCACCATTATTTATAATTGCAGTCTCGCCATCAGAATATGTAATTTCAAAAGGGTATACAAAATCAATATATATCGAATCACTTTCTTCAAAATCTTCAAATATATTTTCTAGATCTTCTTCTGTTTCGATCGTTATAATTTCACCATTGACATTAAGTTGAAATGGAGTTTCGATTATAAAGCACCCAAGATCAAGACCTTCGCCATCTGACCTTCCAGTTACTTCTCCAACTAAAACATTTGATGTTGATTCTGTTACTTCTATTTCAGGTTCTACAATTGTTGTTCCTTCTCCTTCATTTTCTTTTGTGCATGATGAAAAAGTAATCATCGCTAAAAAAGTGAAAAGGAAAATTGATTTTAAAATTTTCATATATATTTCTTTTTGTGAGGCTTAATTCATAGCCGCCCCAATGAGTTAATTTATTTTTTAATAATGTTGTCGTTCGAACTTCAAACTACTATATGCTTGTACGATAGAAAACGTTGCATGGGTAGATAAAAAGATGAAATTAGTTTTTTGATTTTCGCTAACTTGTAGATTGTCAGTATTGTATGTTTGGCGAATTTTTTAATTGATTCATATATTGGTTTATAAATATGTAGTTTTAGTTCTTTGGAGCATGACCTTTTTTTAGCAAATGAATCTTTAAACAAAAGAGTGAGGTCTTAAGTATGATGAAAACCAATCTATGAATAAATTCTACAGTCTTAATATTATACTCTGTCATATCTTCGTATACTGCATGCACAGTATTATAAAACACTCATTTATTATTATGAAAAACTAGAAATGATAAAGCGCTTATTTTTATTGATGATTTTGACTATAGTGGCTTTATGCTCTAGTTGTGATAAAAAGGAAACAGTTGAAGATTTAACTCTTGAATTGACTGGAGAGTATATAGGAGAATACATCAATAGTAATGAAATGCAAATAGATTCTTTGATAGTTGAGGTATCTAAAATTGACAACATCAATATATCTATTTCACCGAAAAATAGCAATGAATTCGAATCAGTTAATATTGAAATATCCAGGGTGCATAGTTCTAGAATATCATCACCATCATCTCAATTTAATCAACTGGCTAATAGCGTAGAATTCGCAGTTGGTGAAGCTATTGTGTTAGATATATATCACTTACTAGGCTCGACAAATGGATATACGTATAGTGGTATAAAAAAATAATAAAATCACGATCCTAAGTAAGAAAGCCTTCGATTCACCGTTACGTGGCAAAATGAAATGGTCAACATGAAGCTAGTAAAGGCATCCCCCTCGAGGTTAGATTCAGTTATATTCGTACGGTCAAGCACTTTAATCTATGCTAGAAAACGTGTTGCATTGATGGAGAAACCGTTCTTTAAATTAATACCTCATTCGAACCAACTCCAACTATTATGATAATAGATTCATAAAAAAAGACCCGCTTAATAGCGGGTCTTTTTTACTTTCCGTATTTTCTGTTGATTATATCTCCCCAACAACAGCTTCTGTGACATTGATAATATGATCACCAACTTTTTCTAGTGAAGAATAAATGTTATTATAAACCATTGCTGATTTCACATTGTAATCCTCTTCTCCGATCTTAATTAAATTCTCTTTTCTTAATTTGTCTCTCATTTTGTTGATGTCATACTCTAAGTCTACCGCTTTTTCTTTGCTGACATCATCATAATGTGGATTGTTAAGGTTCTCTACCATAACTATGAATGCCTCATCGACTTTATCACACATTTCATTAAGGTTGTTTCTTTGATCTGGAGTGAAGTAGATTTTACTCTCTATCTTTTGTTCCAGTGTTTTAGAAATTTGATAATAGATATCACCTATTCTTTCAAGATCATTACAAACATTCAAGATACTTCGCAGTCTTAAACTTGTTCTAGGTGTAATTTCCTGATTAGATAACTTAGTGATGTATTCAGTAATTTCAATTTCCATCTTATCTGTTATCTTCTCATACTTGTTGAGTTTTTTGAGAAGTTTTCTCTGTTCCTTATTATCTGTGCTGTTGATTAGCTCTTTTGTAAAACCTGACATTCTACTTGCCACTTCACCAAAATGACCAGTTTCTTTTTGTAATTCTACGGTGGCAAGTTCTGGTGTTCGCAGACCGGCGCTTATGAACTTTAATTTTGTGTCGTCACCATCATCCCCTTTATCTGGCACACTCCAAATAGCCATTTTTACCAGCCATTTCACAAAGCCTAACATGATGATTACATTTAATAAATTGAATGCTGTGTGAAATGCTGAAAGGCCTATAGGCATATCTTCTGCATCAAATGGGTTGCCCATACCAACAGATTCCAAGAATGAAGCTAATCCTGTTAAGAATACAGGTAATAAAATAACCATCCAAGTAACACCTATTACGTTGAATAAGGAGTGGATTCTAGCGGACCTCTTCGCATTTGTGTTTCCTACAAGAGAAGCAAGTTCTGCAGTGATTGTAGTTCCAATGTTTTCACCTAGGATCATTGCCGCTGCAACATCAAATGGTAACCAACCTTGAGCACACATCGTCAATGTAATTGCCATAGCGGCACTTGATGATTGTACAACAATCGTAACTATTGTACCCACAAAAACAAAAAAGATTCTTGATAATAATCCCCAATCTGTGAATGTGGCTAAGAAGTCAAGTACTTCAGGGTTTCCTTTTAAGTCAGGAACCGCACTCTTAAGATATCCAAGTCCTAGGAATAAGATTGCAAATCCTATTATGAATTCGCCCCAATATTTCATTTTTCCTTTTGATGAGAATAACATAGGTACACCAAATGCAAATAATGGAATAGAAATTATTTTAAGTTTGATTTTGAAACCTAATAATGATACGATCCAACCAGTAATCGTTGTACCGATATTCGCTCCCATCATTACACCAGCAGACTCTACAAGTGTTAATAGACCGGCATTTACAAAACTGACAGTCATTACGGTTGTAGCTGATGATGATTGTACCATCGCTGTAGTCAAGAAACCAGTGAAAACACCAAGAAATCTATTCTTAGTCATTGTTCTGAGGATATTCCTCATTTGAGATCCTGCGGCACGCTGTATACCGTCACTCATCATTTTCATTCCAAAAACAAAGAACGCCAAGGCTCCTATTATCTGGAGTAAATCAAAAATTCCAAAATCCATAATTTGTTGGTTATAGTTGTTAAGTTTTAACGTTTATTCTTAAAATTGAAGTTCGAATTGTGTTCTCCAAATAAATTGATCATCCTTAGTATCAACTACATCTCCTTGAGTAGTTACTGATCTGTATGTAATATCAGTTTGCACTTTCAACTTGTGACCAACTACAAACTTAGAAAAACCTAATGTATATCTAGTATCATCACTGTCAATTCCTAAATCAGGCTTGATAGTTGTCACTCTTGCGGCTATTTCATAGTTATTTTTGAACATATATCCAGTTTGTACATTCAATGCAGAACCAGTATAGAATTCACCAATAGCAGTTATGCCATCCGCACCTAATACAATAGGATTACCATCTTCAGTTTCTCTATTCGCATATTCTGCCATTATGGATAGTCCTTGATATTTGAACATTAAGTCTGCGTAAAAAGTATTCAATGTTTTGCCTGTGTAAGATCCATTGTCTAAGATAAAGTCACCTAAATTTCCTCTTTCTCTCACAGCATTATTATTGATGTCATATGTAAAACCTAGGGATAATTTGGGTGTAGGTTCTCTCTTGATTGCCGAAGATACATAATCTCCTTTTGATTGAAAGCTTCCAAACGGTAAAGCCTCTAATCGGAAAGTGTATTCATATCCTCCAAAGTGTCCAGCTGTTACATTCCTTCCTTCCCCTTGCGACATTGCCACTTTTTCTATCAAAGTAAAGTCACCAGCTATTTTATGCTTATGTACCAACATTAATCCAACATCTCTATCTAAATTGAATCTAGAGTTCAATCTAGAACGATCAACAAATTGAAGATTGGCGGATGAGATTACTCGCTCTCTGTTTCCAGGAAGTTTTCCTTGCCCAAATCTTATTGAAAATCCTTTGTAGAAATTCCAAGTTACATGAGCATCTAAGATCACGTTTGCCGCTCTATTAAATTCTGAACCAATCCCATTTCCAATATCCCTATTTGACAGGCCAAATTCCATTTTGTATTGAATTTTTGGACTATAAGCCCACCCACCAAATTTGAGCCTAGATCTTCGTACGAGTATGTTACTAGTATGATTTGTAAATGATCCGAAGTCATCTCCTTCGAGATCCCAAGAATTGCTGATGAGATTTTGAAATCTTACATTCATTTTCATATAGAATGTAGAATTTTTGTCTTGAAATTGTATTCCTTTGCCAAATTTCTTAGTTGATATTTGTGCAGACAATGTTAAACAGAAGCACACCACTATTGATGCACTGAGCATGAATTTCTTCATAGGACAAGTATGAATTTTAATTATTACCGAAAATCAGATCACCATATATTCTTGATGTTCCTTTATTATTACCAAAAGCAAAGGTAGTTTTGCTATGTTAAGCCAATATTAAGTAAAAGTTCGCCGAATGTTATCTATTTGGAATGGTACATTATTAAAGTTCGCTTTCATGCACAGGTGTTTTATTTTTCAACAAGGCAAAAAACGTAGACAATTCAGGGCATTGGCGAGGCTTTTTAACGCTGTAGAAAGATAAAATAACAAGTAGAAAATGTTACTTTATTATTGAATCATTCCTTATGCACTTTTGCATATTAAAAAAGGAAGGAGCAGAAGCCTTGTCCGCGATTCTGCCCCTATCCTAGGTAATAATATTACGGTAATAATATTTGCACAAATAAAGACCTTAAATGTAAATGCTCTATATCTTTACTGTTAGCATATTGTTATCAAATCTTAAGTTCATTAGAAGTAAATAATGCCCTCAGTTTCCCGACTGAGGGCATTTGCATGAAAATTTTCCGAATGAGGAATAAATATTAAACTACTATCTAACTACTATCTAACTACTATCTAACTACTATCTAACTACTATCTAACTAATAAATAAATAACTACTTATGTTTAGGTCAAAGTATTTAAAGGCTAGTCGAGAATCCAACAGATATTGTTCTACCTGGATTATATGCCTCGAATATACCAGTATCTCCACTGAATGCTTCGTATAGCTTCTCTCGGTTATCTCCAAGAATGTTGGCTACTCCGAGGCTTACTTTGAATTTATTATCAAGTCCAAATTTCTTTGATGCCTTGAAATTTAAACTATTGAAAGGTTGGTCATACACATCTGCACTAGATCCGAAACCTGCAATTAGTAATTTTTTGGCTTGTCTGTTGAATGATGCTGTTGCCTCCCAACCGTTATCTGCACTATTATAGCCTAAAGAACCGTTGACGATAAATGGTGATTGCCCAACCATTGGTCTCATCCTTTGGTCTTCTGGTAGATCAGCTGAATTACTTCTTTCTACTTCTGTTTTTACCACAGTTACATTTGCTCCGGCTGTGAATGCTGAGAAGAAATCACCAATGAAGTCCAATTTCTTAGATGCTTCTACTTCTAGTCCAAGAAGGTCAGCGGTCTCTGCTATATTCTTAGGTTGGAAGTCATTCGGCGCTAGATCAGAGAAAGATTCTAACTCGATAGGGTTCTTGAAGTGCTTATAGAATCCACTTACTGAGAATGATTGTCCCCCCATTCCGAAAGTCTCATATCTAAAGTCGATATTATCAATGTTTGTTTGTACTAAATCAATATTTCCAATGAATGTTCTTCCTGAAATTCTATCTTGTATCTGAGCAATAGATTTCTCTTTGAATGATGGTCTAGCTACGGTCTTAGTGTATGATGCTCTCAAGTTTGATTTTTCTTTGAGTGCGTATACAAGATTAACAGATGGCAATACGTTCAACTCATCTAACACTATTTGATTGTCATAGAATCTGTCACCAGAATTATCTTGTCCAGTATATCTGTTCGTCGCTTTTTCAACTCTAGCGCCATAAATAGCTTTTAATTTCGTAGTGATTTCTAATTCATTCATTACATATCCAGCAAGAAGCAATTGAGTTGCATTGAATGTGTTAGCTGGCTCGAATCCTCCTTTTACGTAAGTACCTGTTCTTGTTTCTTTATTCCAGATATTATCAGGATTGAATAAGTTAGCTGCTTCTCCATTCAAGTTAAGTGATGATTGATTTTCGATTCTGAAAATATAATTCTGAATTCCGAAATCTCTATTCTTTCGAGTTCCTAAGAATCCAACTTTGATCTTATTCGTTTTCTCTTTATTAACTCCAAGATTGATTGTAAGATCTGCTTTTCCAGAGTAATTTTGCTCTTTTAGGTTTCTCCAAGATCTTGACACATCTGCACCTACAGCAGGAGCGATCTGAAATTGACCTTCCTCCAATACTTCGAATGCTGTAAACCTAATGTCCGGCTCATCTACATTGATAAATGTTGGAGCGGCACTCCAGTTAATTGTGTATTTCCCGCCTTTCATCAAGTGTTTACCACTTAAGTTGAAGTTAGTTACTTCTCTTTGTGCATACTCAAGAATCTCTCTCTTTAATAATGCAGAAGATGATTGAGACTTAGCATCAATTTGATTTGCAGCTTTTGAGATTCCGTTTTGTAACCTCATTGCTTGCAGACTGATCTTATGATTTTTGAATTTGATTGCGCCACCTACTAATGCAGAAGCTAATACAGATTCTTCTCCAACGCCACCAGTGATCTCTCTGTCACTTACCAACTTGTATTGACCAGGAAAGTTCTGCTCGTCAAAGATGAATGTATTGTATTGTGCATTTTCATAGAAGGTAGAGTTGTTCTTGTAGCTTGCGGATGCGAGGTAAGAGTACTTCACATCTCCTTTCTTGATTTGGTTTCCAGTAGCGAATGAGATAGACTTATTCAAGTCATTAGTTCTATTTACTATTCCTGCATTGTCTTGGAATTTTGCAGTAACTCTGCTTGTACTATTATCATTTAGCGCAGGGTTCAATATCTTCTGATCACTAGGGATTGGCTGTCTTCTAGTTCCATCATCGAATCCTAAGAAGTCTGTTCCACTTCTCTCTTGTCCGATGAAGTTAGAATTGAAGTGCATATCAGGATTGTAACCGATTCCTAAAGATAGTTTCGTGAATTTAGTATCAGGAAAGTCCTTAGTTACTACGTTTACCATTCCACCTGTGAAATCTCCAGGAAGATCAGGTGTAAATGATTTGAAGACTAAGATGTTATCGATCAAGTTAGTAGGCAATAGGTCCATTTCGAATCCATTCTTATCAGGATCAAGACCAGGAATATCCATACCATTCAGGATTGTCTTGGTATATCTGTCACCTAATCCTCTTACGTAGACATGCTTTCCTCCTTCGATAGATACTCCAGTTACTCTTTTGAGCGCTTCTGCGGCGTTACCATCACCTGTCTTCTCAAAAGTCTGAGCGGATACACCATCAAGAAGGTTTATTGATTTTCTTTTTATGGTAGCCAATGCAACTTCAGAGTTTCTGATTTGCTTAGCCGATACAACTATTTGCTCTAGCATATGACCTTCTTCTTTCATAC
This sequence comes from uncultured Saprospirales bacterium, assembly GCA_913061325.1. Lineage (GTDB taxonomy): Bacteria > Bacteroidota > Bacteroidia > Chitinophagales > Saprospiraceae > CAJXUU01. The sequence continues at coordinate 11,597 of CAJXUU010000126.1, forward strand.
GGATATTAAGCACTTCTACCTTATCGGCAGTGAACACTGCGTCTGTGATTTCAAAGTCAGCGTAACCTATGAATGATATTACGATATTGTATGTTCCTGGAGCTAGATTGAGCTCATACGCTCCATCCAAGCCTGTATCAGTTCCACTTCCTGTTTCTTTTACGAATACAGTTGCGAAGGGTACCGCATCTCCATTACTATCGTCATAAACCGTTCCTCGTAGCGTTCCAGTTTGAGCAAATAATGATGTAGCTAGAATGGCAAATAAAAGTGTAAAAATTGTTGAAATCTTCATGCGTTATTTAAAGTTTGAAAGTTGGCCCATATTGGGAAAGCCATATGTTTTATTGTTTTTTATAAAGTAGAGTTAGTTGTTAGGAGTCATAAATAATTTACTCCTAACAACTAACATCTATATTGATCTTAATTTGTCAATCCATTTGCTGCAGCCCATGTCCATGCAAATGCACTTATATCAGCGCCTTTTGTTGCTGTTGTTACTACGGTATTGTTAGCCGCTACTACAGCTCCGTCCAGTACTTCTTGGTAGTCTGTTCCATCAAGACATGCTTGTAATTCTAAAGCATCATCACTCTTAGCATCAATGTAGACTCTTGCTACATCAGCCGCCGTTGCTGTACTTGATACTAATTCAGAGTTTGTGATTACTAGATTTCCAGCGAGTGCATTTGTATAAGAATCATCTTTGTCAGAGCAGTCCGAAATTTCGAATGATGCTCTTACCGCTATTGCTTTATCGATTTTGTAACCTGACCATGATACATTCGTAAGCGAACCTTGAGCTTTAGATTTAAGATCTGCACCAGATGTTTTTTCTGTGTCAACAGCAATCGCAGTCGCATTAATGATTGTGAACTTTCCTTCTGTATAAGTTGCGTTTTCTGGACCGTCGATTTCGAAAGCTTCATCAGTATCATCACCACCATGTATAATGTATACATTATCAATTGTTCCTGAGTAATTCATGTCGATATCAATAGCATCATCTCCTTGGTAAGCTACTAATGCGTTTGTTACATTTACCGTGCCTCCAAAAAATTCGATGCCATCATCAAGGTTTGCAACTACTTCGATGTTATTGATTGATGTTCCATTTCCTACACCACCAAGTGTAAGTCCGTTGATCTCATTATCTGCACCGATAAGTGCTCCACCGTGTCTGATCGAGAGGTAACAAAGTGATCCTGAATTATCAGATTCATTATCTCCACCATACTTTCCATAAGTCACATCTGCGGGTATTCCTTCAATCTGAGTTTCAGTATCTCCATCTTTAGCAGAAATAGGTGCAGATCCCAATACGATCAACCCACCCCATAGTTCTCTGTCTTCTTTTCCTAGGTTAGTGCCTGAGGTTGAACCGATGTTGATGTTATCTAATGTTGATGTGAAAATGATTGGCTTTTCAGCAGTTCCACATGCATTTATATTAGCCCCTCTTGCTACGACCAATGCAGATGCTAATGATCCAGTGCCTTCCGTACCTTTTATAATTGTTCCTGGCTCGATAGTCAATGTTGCTCCTTCAGCTACATATGTTTTACCTGTTAACAAGTAAAATCTATCAGCGGTTAATGTTTTATCTTCTTTAATTTCTCCTGTAAGAGTTTCTGTTACAGCTTCACCTGATCCTTCAGTTACACATTCACAGTCTGCTGTAAGTATTTCTCCTGCGGGACAAGTTATTCCTTCACATGGATTATTGATTATTGATTTACATTCGCATGTTGACGCATCTAGTATTTCAGTGTCAGAGCATTGTTTGCCATCGCAAACATCTTCGTCTTTACAACCTATAAATGCAATTGTTAATGCGAAAAGTAAAACAGTAAATAAGTTTTTATTAAATGTCATTTTGATATATTTTTAAATTGAGTTTGATTGTGTTTCAATTATAATGCAAATGTAGGGTGACACCCTTAGCGGAATGTTTGTGTAGGTTTATGTCTATGTTAAACTATTAGGTGTGTTCGTAACGCTAGACTAACATCTGTTAATCTAGCATTAATCTAGCGTTAATCTAGAGGTGATCTAGATATTCTTATTCATGTTATTCTTGTTTATAAATCTGCTTTATTTGTCAGGCTGAGAGTGATTTAAATCTCCAATGTTAAGTGAATGTTACCAATGTTTCGGGCTGAAGTAATGTTAATTTGGTATCATAAATAATTGATTATTAATTATATAGTGATTATTTTGGTGCCTTTATGTATCGAATTTGTATGAACTATTGCAAAAGTGGCTTCTCATTGTTAACTTTACGTTACCTAAATTAGATTATCGATGCTTAAGTTTTTTTACAAGGTGATTTGTTTGATAACATTGACATTATTGTCCAATGTCGTTATTGCTAAAACAATAGTTCCTTTTGAATTGATAAATGGTCTGATCGTTATTGAAGCAGAAATCAATGGAGAGATAGGTAATTATATACTTGATAGCGGTTCCAACGGGATATTACTAAATAGTAAATCTGAAAAGTCAGATATATCTTATCAAACACTTTCTGGAGTAGTAGAAGGAAGCGAAACAAAGATCAGCTCCCTTAAGCTAGGCGATTTTAAATCCAGCGAATTATTAGGATTTTCAACAGACCTTACAAATCTTGAGATTTACATAGATAAAAGTCTTGCAGGAATATTGGGCTGTGCAATATTCACACCAAGTTCTCTAGAATTTGACTTTAAGGAAGAGCGAGTAGTCATTTCTAATAATAAAATTGATAGCAAATTAGTCAAAGGAATGACCTCTATGAAATATAAAGTTGTAGATGAACTCCCTATTGGAGAGATCGTTATTAATGGTAAAAAGAGATCGTTTGTTGTTGATACAGGTGCGTCAAGTCATTTCATGGATTCTAATCTTATTGCTCAATTAGGCTCGCAAGCGATGAAGACAGGGATCACAAAAAACATCCTTACTGCCTCAGGAGAATTGAGCTTTTCTGAAGAGTACACCATTTCTAGTTTGGGTTATGGAAAATCGAAAAGTCTTATGAATGCATTTTCAAAAGATTTTTCAGGTCTCTCACGAGAATTAGGGCAAAGCATTCATGGTCTTATTAGTCTTAGTAAGTTGTCTGATAAAATTATTTTCTTCGATGTTGTCAATAAGAAGATATACTATTAACTGTTCTCTACTTGAGCACTTTATTTAGGATATGGAAAAGTAGCGTTTAACCCCAACGTAATTATAAATTTAGAGTTTCTGAACTCCTATTCCTATGCATATAATAAGATGACCGATTGTGTAGGCAAAAGTAGACTTAATTCTATTTCTGTCTGGAGTTTTCACATATATTCATGATGATTACTCTAATTTCATCTTTATAAATACTCGCCTTAGCTGTGACTAAGCCTGTGTTTTCTGCCTTGAACTTAAATTAATTCTCAATGAATCTAAAGTGACATAT
>CAJXUU010000127.1 GCA_913061325.1 uncultured Saprospirales bacterium
ACATCAAGGATATTGATGGATTGGCAGATGTTGCGGTTGACCAACAAATTGAAGTCCCACAAATACGTATCAAGCCCAAACGTCAAATTCTTTCGGCTTATGGAATGACCGTGGGCGACTTAATGCAACAAGTAGATATCGCTTTTGCAGGTGAAGAAGCGGGTGAGATTTACGAAGGGCAACAATATTTTGATTTGGTGGTGCGATACGAAAAGCCATTTAGAGATGATATTGAAAATATTGGAAATGCATTAATCAGTTTGCCAAATGGCGGTCAAACCACTTTGGGAGAATTGGCTATTATTCAATCCGTCAGCAGTCCAAACACTATCAATCGTGAGGATGTGCAACGTAAAATTGTAGTGGCCGCCAATGTACAAGGCAGGGATTTGAGGAGTGCGGTAGAGGAAATACAACAAGTGGTTACCAACGATGTGAATATGCCAGAAGGCTACCGTGTGCAATATGGCGGACAGTTTGAGAGTGAATCCAAGGCATCACAATTGCTTATGATAACTGCAATGATTGCCATAGCAATCATTTTCCTTTTGCTGTACTATGAATTTAAAGATGTAAAATTGGCATTTGTCGTATTGATAAACCTGCCTTTGGCACTAATTGGTGGAATTTTAATTGTGTATTTCACATCAGGAATCATCAGTATCGCTGCGACCATAGGATTTATAAGTCTCTTTGGGATTGCTACTCGTAACGGAATCTTATTGGTGTCGCGATATGAAGATTTAAGGAAGGAAGGAGTACAAGGCTTTCAGTTAATTAAGGCAGGAGCTTTAGACCGTTTAAATCCAATCTTAATGACCGCCTTTACAACGGGTCTGGCATTAATCCCATTAGCCTTAAAAGGAGGAGAACCGGGTAGTGAAATACAAAGCCCAATGGCAGTTGTTATTCTGGGAGGATTGTTATCGGCGACTATTTTGAATTTGGTTGTTATTCCTTGCGTGTATCAATTGGTGTTAAAGAAAGAAAAATAAACAGTTCATTATGGTAACAAAAAAACCTTCTTATTCAGGATAAGAAGGTTTTTTTGTTTAATCGTTTGTCAAATCCCCTCAGCACCTTTCCCTGCATTTCTAAATAAAAGAGGTAAATACTTCATTGCCAATATACATTCTTTAGAGTTAAGTCAGTTTTGAATACCATTTCTAACTATAATTTCAAATATTTACCACTTTATTTATATAGTGGCAATAATTAGTTTTCAAATATTCGCCACTTTTTTGTATTTTTGGCAAAGTTTTGATATAAAGGTTATGCCAAAGATTGTAGAAAATAAACTTATAGAAGCATTTAAGGAACGTGGTTCTTTTGATAGGGACGAACTATTTCAGTTCTATCTGGACTTTGAACCAGATTTGAAGGAAAGTACCTTTAGTTGGCGAATTTATGACCTGAAGAAAAAGGACATCATCAAGACTATTGGTCGTGGTGTTTATGTTATATCCTATAAACCAAAGTATAAACCGGTACTGTCTGATAACGTTCTAAAAATAGTACGAAAGACCAATGAAAGGTTTGAAGAAATCCAATATGCTATATGGGAGAACCAATGGCTCAATGAATTCACACAGCATCAAGTGTCCAACCAAATGATAGTTGTGGAAGTAGAGAAGGAATTTACCGAATCAGTCTATTACTATCTAAATGACTCCTTGAAAATGAATTTTTTCTTGAATCCAGATGACAAGGAAATTGAGTTCTACATTTCCGAGAGTGCTGTTCCTGTGGTCATAAAGCGTCTTGTTACAAGAGCACCCATAAATAAGCTGAAAGACAAAAAAATTGCAGTTCCCGTCGCCTCACTTGAAAAAATAATGGTGGATTTATTTGCAGATGAAAACCTGTTCCATTTTTACCAAGGCTCTGAACTCATAAACATTTATGAAAAGATACTTGAGCGATACAATATTAATTTCACAAAACTATTCAGTTATGCGAAAAGACGAAAGAAAGAACTGGAAATCAAGCAATTTATGAATAATTACATACCGAATATTTTAGAGGACATCATCAATGATTGAAAACAAAAGCTTCACAAAAGAATGGTTGGATACTTTCCGAGCAAAAAAAGAACATAAAGGCATTAATGTGACCATTTTGGAAAAAATGGTTCACGCATTTTCTTTGTTAGAACATCTAAAGATAGAAGGACTTGATTTTGTCTTTAAAGGCGGTACGTCGCTTGTTCTTTTACTTGAAGAAGGCAATCGGTTTTCAATCGATATCGATATCATATCAAGTACAGAGCGTGAACCGTTGGAAAAAATTCTTGATGCGGTTGTTGCCAATTCACATTTTAAAAGCCACACTTTGAATGAACGCCGAAGTTATAAAGAAGGTGTTCCAAAGGCACATTATACTTTTGAATTTGACTCGGTTTACAACCCGAACGTTCCAGGAACCATTTTGTTGGATATACTTTTTGACAGTCCACATTATCCAGAACTTATAGAATCTTCCGTTGAGATTCCTTGGCTATCGGTTGATGAGCCTATCATATCAATTGCCACACCTTCGGTAAATTCCATCTGTGGCGATAAGCTTACTGCTTTTGCACCAGAGACCATTGGTATTCCATATTATAAGGGCGACCAGTTATTTACAATGGAAATCTGTAAGCAGTTGTTCGATTTAGGAAAGTTGTTTGAAAACATTACAGATATGTCTATTGTTAAAACAAGTTTTTCCGCTTTCGCGAAAGCAGAACTATCCTATCGCAGTTCCGATAAAGATTTCGGCAAAAGAAACCTCAAAGAAACAGATGTGCTTTGGGATAGCATAGACACCTGTGCCATCATCGCCAAAAGAGAACGTAATCCAACTGCTGAAACGAAAAAGAAGTTTGAGGGCTTAAACCGTGGCATACGCAGTTTTGGAGGTGCTTTTCTTATGACGGGTAATTTCAGAATCGAGGAAGCTCTTGCAGCTTCGGCCAGAGTAGCTTATTTGAATGCCATCTTGTTACAAGATGAGATAAAAGAAATCGAATATTACGAAGGACAAGACATAAACGAACTTAACGTTGAAAAAGAGGATTGGGTATTCTTGAACAAATTAAAACGACAACCGGATAAGTCCATATTTTATTATTGGTATAAGGCGGTGGAACTATTGTAAATAAACGTGAATGGAATTTAAGTATATAATAGAAATCTGTGTCGCAATTGACATCGCAATCTTGGGTATTGCCTATCCGATAATCGTGGATAAAATATCCAATATAGGCAATAAGTTTTCATCAAACTATCTGGCCAATGCTTTTGAAAATGAATTTCCGCAGACAAAACTCTTTGGAATATTTCCAGGAAGGTCAAGAAGAATAACAGTATTTGAATGGGTTTTGTTTTTAACAATAGGCTCATTTATATTCTTAATACTAGACATTGAACCTCTTTTTTGGAAGGATAGCTGGATGATGCAAAACTCAGCAAAACTTCTAACGCTATTTTTGACAGTTTTACTGGTGGTCATTTTTATTATTTGGCTAGATAAGGTTTCACTTTATAATGGCAAATCTACACGTTTGCTTACTTATATTATTTCCGAATACCGAAAACTCAAAAAAGACCAAGATGATGAATACCATTTCAAGATTATCAATGAACTGGCAATATTCGCAATTAGAACACAGGATAAAGGCCTGGAAGAAACATTGGTTGACTTCTACACGGAAGAATTCAATAATTACCGGGCAAACTTCATACGACCAAGAGAAGCAGAAAGGCCTGATGGATTTGAAAATTTTAAGGTTGAGTTTAATCACGAATTCCACTATGGTATCAGGGAAATAATCAGAGAAGTAGCTAAAGGTAGAAATGAAGACTTACAAAGTCTTGAATATTTTGTTGTAAGTGGCGTCTGGTTGATGGGACAAGGTATCTTTGAAACACCAATATCAAATGAAACCTATAAAGAACTTTGGAGGAATGTTGTACTCATATCAAACAACGCCAAATTTGTAGGTAATTATTGGGGTACGGCACATCAATATTATAGTTTCGGCTTGCAGAGGGTCTATGGCACAAATTATAACTTTGAAACTCGCCAATATGAAAATCAGTCATTAATTGATAAAAGAGATAGTGAAAGAAAACGTTTTTTTGAGTTTCACTTGGCATTAGGTGGCTTATTAATATATCAGAAAAACTATGAAGCCATAAAAACCCTGTTTAAATACACACAACATCAGCCACCAAAATATGTTCTGCTGCCTAACAATATGACAGAGATTTTTACTTGGTTCAGTAGTTTTAAAGACGAATTTGGTAGAGGATATTACCCTATCGATTTATCATATCCTTTCCCAGGATTGGATAATTTAGGAAACAGAAGGCGTGTGACTTTTTACATTTGCCAATATTTAGTGTTGCTTTTTCTACGGCAATTTAAATTGCCAGAACATTATACCTATGATAATTTCACAGGTCAACCTACTTTACCTCAAACCGAAGTGTTAGAGTTATTACGTTGGCAAGAATCCATCCATTATTTCAGATTCTGTTTGAAAAAGGTGTTGAAAGATAAAAATCTCTTAAAGACAATATGATATGAAAAAGAAAGAGATAAAAAAGTTAAAAACGAAGACATCAAAATTTATTGATGTTCTCGAAACATCTATTGAAGAAGCTATTGAAGCTGCAAGATTGAATGCAGATATAGATTATGATAAAGAATGGGGATTTCTTATAAATTCTAAAGATGCTATCGTTAAAGCGCTTGAGAAATTTGATAGCATCCAGAATGCTGCGGAGAGTTTTAACGGAGAACCTACTATTTCCTTCGGTGTAAATGGTACTATGAATTTGTTTCAAAAATCTGCATTTACAACTGGAGATATTCCACATCTCAACGCAGATACTATATTATCCCAACAGATAGTCTATCAAAACATTAATTATTACATTCCTAATGCGTTCTTATCGGCTAGAAAAAAGCGGTATCTTCTTCGTAAAGAAGACTTGGTAAAAGGTATTGAAAAATTAGGTTTCGATGCTGATAGAGATGTTATGGTAGCAATGAATCTAAATATCTACGGGATAGATGATTTTAATAAAATTGAGGATAATATTATTAGGGTTCCATCAACAGGGCTCAAAAATGTACTATTCATTTTACCAAAAACTGATTTACCTATCCTTAAACATAAAGAACTAGAGATTACCGAACAAAAAGAACATCAGCTGGGTATATTAGATGACAATAGAAAAATCTATGGCTCTTTAATCGATTTAACACAGGATAGTAATTCGAGACATAGAGAAAAATGGAAAAATTCAAATATCGATTTTGCTACAGATTTAAAGGTGCAACTTACCATAGCTTTTATTACGGAGGTTGTTTGGAAAACTAATGCGAATGTTGTTCAAATTAATGTTGAAACTTCATTGAAGGAACAGGGAATCGTAAACGAACTGTCTGATATAGAAAAACTAGTACCAAAGAAGGAATCTAATGATTAAATTCAGAAACCCATATCACATAGAGCCACCTGGCGCTTTGCGCGAAATATTATCGCATCCTGTAAATGAAACTGAAGCAATAGAACTTGTAGTATTTCAAGAACATCGTTATGCATTTTTCTATTGGAACAAATGGATGCGTAAGAACAAAAGTAGCAACCCACCCTGTTTAGTTTCATTAGATTGGCACCAAGATTTATGCTATCCCTGTGAAACAGAAAAAGAATGGCTAGATGAACTGGACTTAACGAGTGATGCCGATGTTTCAATGTTTTCTTGGGCTAAACTTGCTGGCAATAACGATGGTCATATTCTATGTGCGGCCTATCTCAATTTGATTGGAGATATATACGTGCATTGTAGACAAGAACTAGGTCAAGATACTTGGAAAGATGAAGAACTGATTGATGCCAATGGAAACAAGCATATAATCAAAAAGTTTAAAACACATCAAGCCTTACTGGATGCTCTATTGAATTCTTCAGAAACATCAGTGTTTTTTGATATTGACTTGGATTTCTTTTCAGTAAAGAATGGCTTAAGTGATGGCTCTTTTGAATTCACTTATTTAAAAGAAGAAGAAATACGAAATATGTTAGACAAGGATAACCCATTGACAAATTGGATTTTTGAACGTATAAAAGGTTTTACAATTGCTACAGAACCTAAGCATTGTGGGGGACTTTTAAGAAGCAATAAGTTTCTCGATTTGATAAGCGAAATCTATTTCAGTCCTGACTTATTTGCCCCTAAATGTAATTGGAAATGGAAACCAAAATATTAATTTGAGCTTAAATGGAAAAACTGACAGAAAATAAAACTATTGAATTATTGATGCCTCATTTAGTTCAACAGGGCTATCAAATAGAGAGTTTTTGTTTAGGTCAAACAAAAGGATACGATATTGTGGCCAAAAGAAAAAGTGAAAAATTATATATTGAAGTTAAAGGTGCAAAAGCACATAAAGATTCGCCAACAAAAAGAAGGGACTATTTCAACTCTGGACAGATTAAGACTCATTTGGGTAAAGCAATCATCAAATGTTTAGAAACTAAAGTAGCGTTTCCAAATGCAAAAATTGCCATTGCACATCCTGAAGATGAACAAATACGAAAAGCAATAACAAATATTATTCCTGAGCTTAATAAGATTGGAATACTTCATTATTGGGTTAATGCTAACGGAACTGTAACTCTTGAAAAATAATTATTTGTGAATTCAGAAACCTATAATTCTAAATTAAGCGCTTTATTTCATTTTTTGAACGAAAACAGGGATTACAATAAAAAAGTTCAATCTAATTCTTATAACTTATTTTTATCACCTTTTGATTCGGTCGAAGATAAATTGTATTCAGTTTTATATCACGTAGCAAATACGCAAAGTCAACCAAGAATTGATGTACTTGCACCTTTTTTTCAAAAAGTATATTCAAATAAATCGAAGCTTCATAGTTTTAGGTCTTTCATCGATTTTCTAACAGGTAATGAAAACAGTGTCCATAATTATGAATCACTTTACTATGGGATGCTGGGACAAGCCGGTTGGGGCAATAAAACATCCGCATTATTTGCTAAAACCATTTATCATTTGCATAATGGAAAGTATGGATATCAAAATGTATTATGGGAAGATGCACCGAAAGTTATAGACATCAAGGATAGAATTTTCTTACCTGTAGATGCGGTAATTGAAACAATTTTTTATCGTATTGACCCATCTATTAAATGGGATTTTCACAAAATAAATAAACTTCTACAGGATAATTATTCTTCTGAAGAAATGGAAATTTGGGATGACCTTTGGTTTTGGGGTTTTATAAATCAACGTGGTTCAGGATTGAACAGAGAGTTTATTTGGAACGAGGCAAAATATTGGGCGCTTCTAGAAACAGCAAAAGATGAAGCTTCTATCAACAAAATAAAAGATGTATCAACAATGTTTCTAAAAATCATTGATAACAAATAATTCTTAACCCACTCAGCACATTCCCCTACATTCCACGCCTACCTGCCGAAAAAGGCAGGCAATCACTTCATTTCGGAAAAAGAGCTTCAATACGAAGGTCTTGGACACAATCCGCAATTTCAGCTTTCCATTCCGTTAACCCTACCCGATGCTCTGGGAAGGAACACTTCATTCCCGAGCCAAAATTGTAAATTAAGTCCGCTTTTCTGAACATAAATAATGAGAACTATCAAAGAGTTATAATTTTTTAAATTAATGTGATAACACTATATTTATTGATTATATAAATATTTATGGTGGCTTATTAAGGAAACATATGAAAGAAGAATATTATAAGACCAAAGAATCCGTCGAAGAGTATATTCGTTTGTCAAAAGATGTTTCAGGAAAACAACTAATTGAGAAACTAAAGCGGGTTTTGCCATCGAATTCATCATTACTCGAAATCGGTTCTGGCCCGGGAACCGATTGGAAAATTTTAGGTGAATCATATAACATAATGGGCTCAGATTATTCAACAGAATTTTTAAATCATCTAAGAAATAAAAATCCAAGTAATGAATTCCTCGAACTGGATGCCATCACATTAAAAACGGATAAAAATTTTGATGGGATATATTCCAACAAAGTATTGCATCATCTAACTGATGAAGAATTAGAAGAATCTGTTAAAAGACAATTTAAGCTTTTGAATGCAGATGGAGTAATTTGCCATTCATTTTGGAGAGGAGAAGGTTTTGAAATTTTTAAAGGTCTTTTCGTAAATTATCATACCGAAGTCGGGCTCAAAAAGGTATTTGAAAACTATTTTGAGATTCTTTCAATCGATAGGTACAACGAGTTTGAAGATGATGACTCCCTTTTGTTAATTGCAAAGAAAAAATAACATTTCGCATAAAAAAGATTTAATTCGTTCAGCACATTGCCGCTCCATTGCATTTCGAGCAAAGAGCTTCACTACACTAGTCTTGGACACAATCCCCAATTTCGGCTTTCCATTCCGTTAACCCTTCCCGCTGCTCTGGGAAGGGACACTTCATTCCCGAGCCAAAATTGTGAATAGAGTCCGCTTTTCTCATCGGAAAGCCATCACTTCGGTTTTCTTAACAGGATTTTCGGCGCGGTCTTCTTGAGCCTTCACTCTAAAATCCCTAAAAACCAAACTGCTGCCTTGCACATTTTAAGGGGTTTATAATGGATAAAGCCTTTGTTGTTTTTCGGTACAGCGAAAAACAGGCACGACATAACCAACTCTAGATTAAACCCAGCTGCTTATTTCGCTTAACTGTCGGTACGCTCAAACGCAACTGCGTTTAAAAGAATTGCTAATGCCCTTATGGAACTTGTCAAGACTATACGAGTTTTAGTGAAAAATAAGGCTTCTACTTCCTTGAAAATCCAAGGATTTTACTACGTCGCAAACACACCTGATTTTACCCTAAAAGTCTTGACAAAACCCACTCTATCCATTGTGCGGTGCACGAAAGAAAAGAACAAACACCCCTTAAAATTTAATCTGAATTGAAAAGGGAAATATTAATCAAGCCTGTAAAGGGCATTTAAAACCATTTAGTTATGAGTACTATTAGAAATCACGTACAGTTAATCGGAAACGTTGGACAAGAGCCAACCATTACGAACCTTGAAAGCGGAAAGAAAGTAGCCCGTTTTTCATTAGCCACAAATGAGTATTACAAAGACAGCAAAGGCGAAAAGCAAACAGATACGAATTGGCATACAATTGTAGCCTGGGGCAAGACTGCTGAAATTGTAGAGGAGTATGTTGCTAAAGGAAAAGAAGTTGGAATATCGGGAAAGCTAAAAACCCGAAGCTACACAACTGATGATAACGAACAACGCTATGTTACGGAAGTTGTTGCCGATGAAATCCTATTACTTGGAAGCAAAGACGACAAGTAATCACAGAAATGAAAGAGGGCGTAACCGTCGAAAGATGCGCCCTCTTTTTCATTATTCACACTTTAAAAAAAATGTACAATGAAAGCACAAGTTAATGAAATAAAAATTAGTTACAAAGGAGATTTAAAGTCCTCTTCGTGGCAAAAAATTTCCAATTCTCAAGATGCGGCTGAACTACTTTTTGAAGGTTGGGATAAAGATACAATCGCATTACAAGAAACTTTTAAGGTTGTATTATTAAACAACAGCAACAATGTAAAAGGCGTGTACCAAATTTCTCAAGGTGGAATCACTGGCACCTTAGTTGACGTAAGAATTTTATTTGCAGTCATTCTAAAATCTCTATCTGTAGGCATCATACTAACGCATAATCATCCAAGTGGCAAGTTAATGCCAAGTGAAGCAGACAAGCGGTTGACGAATAAGATTAAGAACGCATCGAAACTGTTCGATATAAAACTTCTTGACCACTTGATACTAATTCCAGATGGGAATTATTATAGTTTTTCGGATAATGGAATATTGTAAAGTAGGAAGCTATGGTATATCTCAATTTTACAGATTTGAGTGAAGAGACTCAGAACCGACTTTTGGAAACGTCCAAAGAAGATGTGAAACGAAAATTTGGCGAAGCTATTCGCAAATACGTAAATGAAAATCATACTTGTTTTGAAACGATGATTGAAGAAGAAGCACTTCGGAATTTATATTCGTATAAATATGTTTTCAACATATGAATTTCCAAACTTAATTAGTCAGCACCTCTGAAATTTAAGAGGTGTTTTGTTTTTTTATTAATATCATATCAAGAAAAAAAATGTATCTTTACAATGCTGAAATTCAGCACACAAATTAAAGTAAGGTTATCCCAATTTTCGACTTTCGCCGATACCCTTGCACATCGAAAAATAACATAACGGAAAATCATTTTCCTTGAAAATGGCAATCGGCTCTTTAGCCGGATTGTATGGATTTTTGTCACGCTTGCGCGTGACGAAAAGGAATAGCAAGAGGGTAACACGCTGCGCGATGTTACGGATTCCTTTTCGTTTTTAATTAACTGATAATCAGACAATTAATTATATTCTAATTTCTTAACAATCAGCGATTTGCGACAAACGGGCTGAAAACGCCCATTTTTAGGGAAGATTTTGCGACAAATCGGCGAAATATGGACTCATTTACTGGAATTAGATTTAAAAAAGAAACTGCAAAACGCTTCCAAACATTCTCACGTACTTACTTCAAATCGCACACCGAGGCAATGTCCACAATGCTCGATTTTTTCTTCTACAATGAAATTTCGCCAAAGGAAAAATTAGGTCCAACAGGACGCACCATTGAAGCCAAGTTGCTCAAAAGAATCAATGCGGTCATTGCTATAATGCGGGATGTCGAAAAGACGCAAACCAAACCTACCGTCGCTATGATTCAATCCCTTTTTGAGACCGAAGAGCCGACTAAAAAGCCACTTATTTTGGAAAAAAAATATGCTGAAGAAAAGAAGGAAGTACGCTTTCGCGAAAAGCAAAATCCAAGCAATCAAATCTAAATTTTTTGAGCTATGTATATAACCATAACACCACAGAAATTAGGAACAAATTACTCACAGAGTTCAGCAGATTTTGTTGGGTATTTAGAGAAAGAAAATCAAGGTTTGGAACAACAGGATATCGAACATTTTTTTAATCAATATGGCGATGAGATTTCTGCTGAAGAAGTGGTCAAAGAAATTGATGGAAACACCGCAAAATTGAAAAAGAAAGAACCCAAGTTTTATTCCATCACAGTCAGTCCTTCAAAATATGAATTGCGTAAACTTCAGAACAATAGTCAAGACTTAAAAACCTACACTCGTGAATTGATGAAGGATTATGTTGCCAGCTTCAATCGGGAAATCAATGGAAGACCAATTTCAATAAACGATATAAAATATTACGCCAAAATTGAACATCAACGGACCTTTAAGGGAACAGATTTTCAGATAAAGGAAAACCAACCCTTTGCAACAAAAATACTTCAGCTCAAAACAGATATCCGAAATATCCAAGAAGGACGAGCTGAAGGAAACATTAGAAAATTACAAAAAGAAATTGCCAAACTGGAACGTCAAGCACCACATCAGCAAAATGGAAAACGGATTGTCCAGGGAATGCTAAAAGAGGGAAATCAAAGTCATATCCATATCATCGTGAGCAGAAAAGATGCTTCCAATTCAATCAGTCTTTCTCCAGGAAGTAAACACAAAGCTTCGGAAGTTGAAATGCACGGTAAAAACGTAAAACGTGGTTTTGACAGAGATAAATTTTTTGAGAATGCGGAAAAGACGTTTGACAAGACTTTTGGTTATAAACGCAACTTTGCAGAGACCTATAAGGCACGAAAGGATTTTGTTAAAAACCCCAAGCTCTACTTTGCTGCCTTGATGAAATTACCAGCTAACCAAAGAGCATTGGCTTTCAAAATGATGACGAAAACGGGATTGCCAATCGTTCCAAGTATTCCTATTACTCAGGCGCAAATTGCACTTCGTGTTTTCAAACGATTAAGGCGTGGTGCAGAAATAGCAATTAAATCAAGTTCAATAGGAATATAGTGAGTATGGAAATAGACAATCTTTTAACAACACTTTCAATCATTGGTTTGACCAGTATTGTTTTCTATTCGATGTTTCGCGTAAGTAAATATGCATTCTTAATAAATATCACTATGCTTTCATTTCTCGTTTTGTATATTTCTGAAGGAAATGAATTAGTATCGATATTATTGTATTTGGTTTGTCCTCTTATGCTAATTAATACAGGACTGTATGTTTTTCTGCATAAAACTGAAAACGCACAAAATAGAAATACTAAATATCGGGTCAGTTTTTCTACGAATAAAGGAAACTTCAAACTAGATAATATTAGGCGTGGTGCATCCATAATCGGTTCTGCAGGAAGTGGAAAGACCGAAAGCGTTGTTTATGGATTTCTGAAACACTTTCGGAAAGAGAACTTTTGCGGAATTATCCACGATTACAAAGACTTTGAACTGACCGAAATGGCTTATCCGCTTTTTAAGGATGGAGATATCCCTTTTAAGGTCATTTCCATTGATAAAATCATCCATAGGGTAAATCCTATTGCGCCTCGTTATTTGGAGAATGAGGAAAGTGTCAATGAGGTGTCAAGAGTGTTAATCGAAAACCTTTTGGAACAAAGGGAGTCAGGAACAACTGGAACAACCAAATTCTTTAATGATGCTGCTGAAGGATTGATAGGTGGTTTGATTTGGAAACTGAAAACCACCTATCCGCAGTTTTGCACACTACCACATTTAATTGCCATTTATCAATTATTGGATACGGATAGCCTTATACAGTTTTTAGAAACTAATACGACTTCAAGAGCTATGGCAGATGCTTTTATTAGTGGTAAGGATTCGGATAGGCAAACAGCTGGTGTGAAAAGTACTTTGGCAAATGCTCTGAAACGAATTAGTACACAGCGCATTTTTATGGCATTGTCCGCAGATGAAGTGCCGCTCAACATCAATAGTTCAGAAAATCCAGCAGTAATTTCAATCGTAAACAATCCAAAATTTGAAACGTCTTATTCACCAGTAATTGCAACCATTATTCACACCATTACCAAACAAATGAGCGTTCGAAATTCTAAACCTTCTTTTTTGCTGATGGAAGAAGCACCAACCATTCGCCTTTTGAATATGCACCGTATTCCGGCAACACTGCGTAGTTATGATATTGCAACCATTTACGTTATGCAGGACAAAATCCAAAACGATATGATGTATGGCGATAAGGCAAGCAAAGCAATTTTAAGCAATCTATCCTATCAGTTTTTCGGTAAGGTAAATGACCCAGACACAGCTAAATATTACGAGCGCTTTTTTGAAATCATCAAAGACCCAACAAAAAGTATCAGTCGAGGACACAACTTGGATTTTGACACACGAATTACAACAGGTGAAAAGGAAATCCCAAAAATTAGAGCTGATGTATTTTTTAGATTAAAGCAGGGCGAGTTTATTACTTATGCTGATGGGAAGGATAAAAAGGTGCAATTCAAATTACCAAGTTTTAAACGAGAACATCCAACAGAATCCAACCAATTTTCTCGGGTAGATTTGGCAGCCAATTTTGAAAAAATTTATAGTGATGTAAAGTCTATATTTAGTTAATCAAAAGAGTGGTCCTATAAATCTAAATTATGATTTACTTTCTTGATAGGATAATGTTATATTTATCTTGGGTAAAATGAGTTTTAAAACGTGCAATACATTAATGCTTTAAATGAAAATAGACAACGCTGAAGAAATACAAAAACTAAAAGAAATTATTGAAGATTTATGTGAAAAACATCACTTAACAATTGAAATCGCTGAAGATAATTACTTTAGGATATTTACAGATCAATCCTCTGGAATAACACTTTTTCTTCAATTAGATGAAAATTATAATTTATCATTTTATTTTCTTCAAAGAACATACGATGTTTTTTATACAGGTGACAGATCCGATGCGCACGTTATTTTAAGCCTGATGTTTACTTCTTTTTTGAGATTCTATAAATCAGGAATCTCTTGTGAGCAATTTGATATAGGTCATCCCGTTGTCCCTGATGAAATTTGGGGAAGGTATTTGGTACCTATCCAAGTTCCAATTTTACACGGAATTTCAACTGTCAAACAACTCTTTAAAGTTGTAGAGGAAATCATAATAATGGTTGCATTTTGGCGAGAAAGCTTATGGTATTTTGCAGGTTGCCCTTGTGACAAATGTATGACTACTGGGAATATTAATAATTCAAATTACAAGTATTCTCTTGAAGACGTAGAAGCTTTATTCTCAGATTTACATAGTATATCTAGCCGTAATAATTATGGAGACCGAGAACGTCCAGAATGGGTGTATTTCTATGATATAGAAGAGGAAGTTACTATGATTAAGTCAAGTAGTCTCGCAAAGTTTCTCAATGCAACATTAGACTTGTGTACAGATAAAACTCAACCGTTGAAAGGACAGAATGGTACATTTGTGCTCAGCGATAACATAAAAAACTTTGTTCACGATGAGACTAAGTCTGAAATGGACGAGTACTTTAAAAAAATCAATAAGAATGGTAAACTAAAAGGATACCCGGTTATCCCTATGGAAAATATGGTCGTTACCGTAATGGAAGATTATATTATTGCATTGGGTAGAATTTGTGGATTTGATGAATATAAAAAAGAGAGAGAACTCATAAGACAGCGCCATAATAGAGAATCTGAACTATTGTTTCCTATATCACAATTTATTTGGAAAGAAAAGGTCTGTCCGGACCAATTCGAGCTATTAGTTAAAGCACTATTGGAACGTGAGCCAAACGTAAAAAGCGTTAGAAGACCGGCGCCCATTAATCAAGGTGATAAAGGAAGAGATTTAATTATTGAGTGGAATGTAATAAATGAATATATGTCCGATACCACACCACCAAAAAAGTTGATAAAAGTTGTAGGGCAATGCAAATCGGGAAAATCTACAATTGGAAAAGGGAAAGTATTGGATATGCGAGATACTGTAGAAACTCATAATTCACAAGGCTTCTTTTCTGTCTCTTATACACATCTCCGAGCCCACGAGACAGGCAGAAATCTCGT
>CAJXUU010000128.1 GCA_913061325.1 uncultured Saprospirales bacterium
TTGCTGTGCAAGCCATTTGGCTATCATTGCGTTTTTTGCCTTGACTCGCTTTGAAAAATTCTAAATTATATTCCGACATTCCAAAACGTAAATGGTGTAAGAGTTATAATATTATCCATTTGTAATGATTCTATTTCATTAATCGAAAGATTCTTTGTAGTGAAGTAAGCGGAGAATATTGGAAAAATGATACTCAAATTATCCTAAAATTAAAAAAGCCCTGTTGCAATCTGCAGCAGGGCTTTACTTTTTTTAAATTGGCTCTATTTCCACTAATCAACAAATATCTTCTTACTAAATACGATTGCTCCTTTTCTTAGGTAAGATTGTACGTATATACCTGTTGGCATATTATCACCTATTTTTTCAGAGTTAGATACTAGTCTACCGGTAAAGTCGAATATTACTACTTGGTCGTAGCTTTCATTAAATTCTATTTCGTTAGCTGATGAGAACAATTCTTGACCTACAGTATACATTCCTTCTCCTTGGTATGGCATTGTAAATGCGATGTACTTTGTGTTGGATTCAACTAGTGTAGGTTCAACGTAAGTCCAATCTGCTTGAACTCCAGCTTCTACTTCTTCAGCTGAATAAAGTCCCCTAATTTCATCACTAAACCAATCTTGACTTCCGCTCTTAGGCATGAATATAGTTATCGATAAATCTAGTTCTGTATCTGTATTTGCTACATAGTGAATTCGATCAATATATAACATATTGAAATCAGTTACCATATCGCCACTATTGGTTACTAGGCTTGTAATTACACATGCATCATCTGTTGATAGATTTTCAACTGAACAAAGCAGGCTATCTCCACCAGCAAAGTATCCAGTTTCATTAGGTCCAATAATAGATGAGAATAATTTGTCAACTTTATCATAGATGTTCTTTGGGCCTATATTTGTCAAGATGATATTTGGTAATTGTTGTGCACTTTTTTTACTTCCTGTGGTTGTACACCCATCTTGATTATCATTAAATTGAGTAGCCAAAGCCGTATAATCTGCGACAAAACTAGCAACTCTATCATCATCAGAAGTACTAGGATTATCATAACAAAACTCAATAAGTATATTATTGTCTCCGCTATATTCCCATGGAGTATCAAACGTAATTCTGTTAAGACCTAATACAGTAGTAACAGATCCAGAATATACCATAGTAAGATTGCCATCCTCAACGAATTCTCCGTCCTCGAGTTCATTATTCGATACTTCGCCTATAGAAATCGTGAAGTTCTGGAATGGGGCCGTGCTCTCTTTTTCTATAATGTCAAATGTGATTTCTCCGATCAATCCAGCTTTTAGTTCTGTAAGGTCTAAAACAGCTTTAGTGTATAGCGTTTGAGTACGAGCATTTCCCCAATAGGCTCTGAATATATTGTCACCTTCTAAACTTCCATCACCTATGACTACATCTGTACTAGTCCCTTGGATGCTAAAAGCTTCGTCATTTTCAAGGATATTGATTTTTAGATTATCTCTTAAGACATCTTGATCTGCTTCTAAGGTAATATCTAATAGCTTGTCTCCATCAACAACAGCATTGTCTAAGATTTGAATATCAAATAAAACTGACGTTTGACCAGCTGGCAATACTAAATTCGTGGATTCTAATGCGAAATCTTCTCCTTCTACAGCTGTACTGTTTGAGTTGACGATTAATGATATGTTTGCATCTACATCAAAAGGAATAGGAGTACTAATCGTGATGGGCCTGGTTTCTACCAAATAGCAATAATCGAATGTGAATTCTCCATCAGGCGATATAGCAATATTGTTATTATTGAATGAGATGCTTGGAACTGCAAAACGACTAGTTGTATACAAGCCTTTTCCATAAGTACCTGCAAGCAATTCTAGATCACTTTTTCTGTATTTGAGCATATCAACTCTTGCAAGCCCAATCTCTGGACTTATATTTGACCAATTAGTAGATGCGCCGTCTATTGTTCCTTGCCATATACCTAACTCAGTTCCTAAGATAACTTCTTTATTATCAGCAGGACTGAACACCCCCCATCTGACAGGCATGTCAGGTAGGTCTCCTTCTATAGATGTCCATGTCGATCCTTGATCTTTAGAAAAGTATACACTCTGCACTCCATAGTTACTATAAGTAGCTAAGATTCTGTCAGAATTAAGTGGATCTACATTTACATTTCTTACATACCCACTTCCAGTACGTAAAAGCTCACCACTTGGATTATCAGATCTAGGGTTGGTGACTCTTACTATATTACCTCCATCTGTACCTAGATAAAGTAAATTAGAATTGTTAGGATCCATCTCTAAAGCACTTACTTGATCAGAGAATAATTGAGATATTTTTATTGCTGCAGCAGCTTTTGTTACCAGATTGGTTCTATAAAATTCTCCTTCTAAGTGACCAGAATAAAGAAAATTGTTAACATCATCCATTTCAGTTGGATTAATGAAAGCGATTTCCTCACCTCCTGGTTGTGCATAAGAATCTAAACTATTAAAGTTTCCATTTGTAGTAGCTCTAAACCCTCCAAATTGTGAAGCTACCACCATAAAGTTAGGATTTATTTGATTTATATGACAGAATGCTCCGTCACCTCCAGCTACATCTATTCCTTCGTCCAAACCAGGTTTGTTCAGCCATATTGATCCATTATCTTGAGCTCCAGCAATGTAAAAATCATTTCCTCCTTCTGGGTGGATGTCACATGCATAGAATTGTGTACTTACATACCCCTGACTGATATCTCTTATATTTGGAGTTGAAGCGGATGCATTCTGTGTGATCCATACACCGCCATCATTACCAAAATACATGTTGTCAGAAGACCCATCTAGGAATTCGGCATAATGTTGATCAGCATGAACATATTGATTATTTGTACCCGTAAACCATTCTGACATTTGTGTCCAAGAATTACCTCCATTTGTAGTTCTATATAGATTTATTCCACCTATATATACTCTATCGTTATCATTTGGATCAATAGCTATTGATAGATCATACCATGCTTGATCACGAGCAAAATTTTGACTAAATGTTGGAACATTTTTTTGTTGCCAAGTTTCTCCTTTATCTGTAGATTTTAATATCCATCCACATTCATTGTTTTGACCATCTTGAACAAGGGCCATGATAATGTCTGGATCATTTTGAGATGTTGCTATTTCTATTCTTTCATAATTATCAATTCCTAAATCAAGAAAATCCCATTGGAAACCTCCGTCTTCAGACCTATAAATACCATCTTGAGCACGGATACCCATACTTGCGAATATAGTGCCATCAGATGTAACTCCTATGTCTGTAGCTCTGTTAGAGAATCCTTGACTTCCATTACCAAGTACTCTTGAGAATGTGTCACCAC
The DNA here is from genome assembly GCA_913061325.1 of uncultured Saprospirales bacterium. Lineage (GTDB taxonomy): Bacteria > Bacteroidota > Bacteroidia > Chitinophagales > Saprospiraceae > CAJXUU01. The sequence continues at coordinate 3,359 of CAJXUU010000128.1, forward strand.
CATCAATAGTCATCTGTAATCCTACATCTCTCGTGGATGCTAGTAAATTTCCATCATGTGTGAATAGTAACCTCTGAATAAAAACAAACCCAGAATTATTTGTTGCATTTAAACGTAACCAAGTGTCACCACCATCTGTAGATTTGTAAATACCATCTCCTCTATATGCTTCACCACCGAACCATCCTTCTCCTGTTCCTAGATATAATGTACTTAGATCATTAGGATCTTGAACTATTGTTGTAACCGATGGGCTACCTGGATAATCTAATCTAGTCCATGATGGAGTAGAAGATGCATTTGTGACTTTCCATATTCCACCTGATACACTTCCTACAAATAGAGTATTATTAGTTGGATCTCTTTTATCTACAAGTATTCCTCTTGTTCTACCCCCCACATTAGTTGGGCCTCTAGATGTCCATTCATCACCAACTCTACTTTCTGCAATTCTACCAGACTTAATTATTTCTTGTCTTATTTCATAGAGTTTATTAGCGGGTATTTCTCCTGTTATAGGATTTCGAGTCATTTTGGCTTCTTGTTCAGCCATTTTAGCGATTCTCATTCCTTTTGTAAATGGTTTGTGTTCTGTATTTTTACTACATGAACTTATAACAAACAGAGTTGCTATGAATATATATATATAAGATTTCTTCATATCGATATTGATTGATGAATAGATTGTAAATAATACAACGAAAATATACTTTTTAGCGTAAGACAGAGGACTATTTGTTGATATTTCATTAATAATTGGGAAAACTGTCCTTTGGCTTAACTATGGGAGAGATTAGTAGATGAAGTTGGAACATAATAGGTTTATTAAATTTTTGGAAAAAGGTAGACTTATATCTTTTAGATCAAACCCACTTACGCCATCACAAAACGATTTTATATCTTGCGATCTTCAAATAGAAAATAATGAAGAAATACCTACTAATTTTATTTTTTGCTTTAGGCATATGTTTATCTAGTTCAGCACAATACTATTACGGTGTAAAAGGTGGATTAGGATTGAATATGCAAAAATGGAATTCTTTTGAAAGAGATATTCTTTTTACACCCTTGATCGATGTCTTTACTGAAACGCATGATGATCCAATCAATAAACTCTATGCTTCACTTGGATATCATACAAGAGGTAGTGCTATACGCGGCTTTGGCTTCCAGTCATTCAATTCATATAAATTCAATAACTTATCACTAGAAGTGGGGTTCAAACAAATGTTGAGTGTAGATAAAAAGTACAATCCTTATTATATGCTTGCTGGACGATTGGAATATACAGTTAGTACAAATTTAGGAGGAAGATCTCAGTTTAGTGTATTCAATTTGGTAGATGATAATTTTGTCAATAAGCTTAATTATGGACTTACAATCGGAGGTGGTTTTGAATTCAATTGGGATAAAACAAAAGTTATATTCGTAGAGGCATCGATAAATCCTGATGCATCAAAACAATATGATCAGCCATCGGCAGCTGTTATAACCAACCCTAACCCAAGTCCGTTTAATCCAAATCAAACCATTACGATTCAGCCGCAAGAAGTGAGAAATGTTAGTTTGGAATTAAAAATTGGTATCAAATTTCTTCAAGGATATTGGGAAGAGGAAGAAGAGTATTAGACTTTACCTTTTGATATAATATTTGAAACTTCCTGCTGATCCATTTCATATTGACCATAAGAAAACAGACTTTTGCGGCATGAAAAAATACACTGCGGATAAAATATTTACTCTTGCTGGCGATCCACTCACAAATCACGTAATCGTAACTGATAATGATGGCGTGATTATGAGCATCGATACTATGTCAGATCATGATCCAAGTTCAGTGCAATCTTTCAAAGGAATTATTACTCCAGGTTTTGTAAATACGCATTGTCATCTAGAGCTTTCACATATGAAAGGACTAATAGATACAGGTACTGGGTTGATTTCTTTTATCAGTAGTGTAGTAAAGCATCGTGACTTTCCAGAAGAGCAAATAATGGATGCAATTGAAGCTGCAGATCAGGAAATGTATGAAGAAGGAATTGTAGCAGTAGGTGATATTTCTAATAAGATTGATACCGCAGCAACAAAAGCTAAGTCAAAGATCAATTACTATACTTTTGTAGAGATGTTTGATTTCATGCAATCTGAAATGACCGATGATACAATAGATCAGTATAAATCTGTTTTCGAAAGACACTCAGATCAAAATGGAAATAAGAAGAGTTTTGTGCCTCATGCTCCCTATTCTGTGAGTGAAGGCTTGTATGAATTTATCAGAAATGAAAATTACCAACAAGATACAGTCTCAATACACAACCAAGAAACAGAAGCAGAGCAAGAGTTATTTAAAACAAAAACAGGAGATTTTCTCAGGTTTTATGATGGTTTCGAATTCAAATTAGATAAACTAAGGCCAACAGGGAAAGGCAGTATATATCATGCCATGCAGAATATGAATGCCATGATGAAGACTCTTTTTGTGCACAATACCATGACATCGAAAGAGGATATCTTAGCAGCACAAGACTGGAATTTTAGATCGTATTGGGCTACTTGTGCAAACGCAAATCTGTATATTGAAAATAGACTGCCAGATTATCAAGCATTCATAGATACGGATGCTAAGATGACTATAGGGACAGATAGTCTTACTTCAAATTGGCAATTATCTGTACTCGAAGAAATGAAAATCATCAAAAAATATAAGTCTTATATTCCTGTAGAAACGCTAATCACATGGGCTTGTAAAAACGGTGCAGAGGCATTAGGGTATGATGATCAATTGGGAACGATTGAAGTAGGGAAGAAGCCAGGTTTGGTGCACATAAACGCAAAATTAAATATAGACGGTAATATTGATATTTCTAATTCTACTGGAAGAAGGATATAAGTATTGATAGATACATTTAGGCCTATCTGCAAATTTAAACCCTCAACCCATCAATATCGCCAAGCCAGTATCCGACTTACTTTCTGGCCTTGCCCCATCTCTATGATCTTCACATTTTTGACTTTCGCTGATTTGAGGGCTCGTTGCAGAGGAGCCAAACTAGATTTCTTAGACACTAGGGTAGTAAACCACTTGCATAGATGAGGTAGCTTTCGACTTTCGTGAATGATGTGTTTTATAAACTCAACTTCGCCACCTGGATAAGACAATTCTGATGATTGACCTCCAAAGTTGAGAGATCCTTTTTTATTTTTCTTACCGAGATTGTTCCATTTTCTATTGGTTGCAGCTTCTGCTTCTTCTTGGGATCCATGGAATGGAGGATTACAGATGCATGCGTCAAACATTTCGTCTCTTCTAACTACCCCAAAGAAAATCTTATTCGCTTCTTTTTGAAAGGAAATTTGAATGTGCTTTTTCAGATTATTTGCTTCAACAATCATAGAAGCAGCTTTATAAGCTTTTGGATCCACTTCACTAGCAAGGAATTCCCAACCGTAGATTGCATTTCCTAATAATGGATAGACACAGTTGGCTCCAGTGCCGATATCAAGAATCCTTACTTTCTCTTTCTTTACTTTTTTAACTTTTGGATCACCTTCTTTTGGTTTAGACTCTTCTTTATACCCCAGCAAGTCAGCTATATAGTGTAAATGATCAGCGCGACTAGGAACGGGAGGGCAAAGATAGTCCTTTGGGATGTCCCATTTATAAACGCCATAATGAGCAGAAAGTAATGCTCCATTGAGTGCACGTACGGATGATGGAACACTGAAATCAATGGTTAAATTCTCATATTCATTTTCAAAAACATGACCTTCAAGTTCTGGGCATTTCGAAATCAGAAACTCAAAATCATAGCCATCTCTATGAACATTTCGTGGATGTAGAGGTGATTTTTTCTTTTTTTGATCTTGAGACATATCTATATCGGTATTTGTAACCGCAAAGATAGGAAATCTGTGACTGTAAATGCCAAAAGTTATTTATGAGGTGCATTTCCTAATGTCGTTTTTCATAATTTCCAATATTTATATTTTGAATTAATGTTATGTCCTTTTTAGTCAACATCATAAAGAGATCAAGTGGCTTACGAAGTAAACACGTAGATCATTGTAGCGAATTGTAAAATTCGTGGGTGGACTTCATCAACAAATCAACAAATCAACAAATATAAAAACGACAAACTGAATGCACATCTACGAGTGTTTTCTTTGAAACGGGTGTTTTCTTTGAAAGCCATCCCTTTTACCATCCCTTTTACCATCCCTTTTACCATCCCTCTTAACATCTCTATTGCCGTACTATACAGCCACATTATATTCCCTCAACGCATCATTCAAACTAACTTTCTTATCTGTACTTGGCTTTCTTTTGCCTATTATCAAAGCACAGTTTACATTGTAAGATCCAGCAGCGAATTCTTTGGTGTAGCTTCCTGGGATAACAACAGACCGTTCTGGAACTTCACCTTTATAAGTAATAGGTTCTGGGCCAGAAACATCAATGATATGTGTTGATTGAGTGATTGTGACTCCCGCTCCAATAACGGATTCTTTTCTTATTCTCACACCCTCCACGATGATACATCTAGATCCGATAAAACAATTGTCTTCAATGATAGTAGGTGTAGCTTGAAGCGGCTCTAATACACCTCCTAGACCCACGCCACCCGATAAGTGAACATTCTTTCCGACTTGTGCACAAGACCCCACGGTTGCCCATGTATCTACCATAGTGCCAGCCCCTACCCAGGCGCCGATATTTACATAACTTGGCATCATAATTACACCCGGTTCTAAGTAGCTTCCGTGTCTTGCTATTGCATGAGGTACGACTCTCACGCCTTGTGAAGCATAATCTCGCTTAAGTGGAATCTTATCATGAAATTCGAATGGACCTATCTCAATAGTTTCCATTTTTTGGATAGGAAAATACATTACAACTGCCTTTTTTACCCAGTCATTGACTTTCCACTCGTCTCCGTCTGGTTCAGCAACTCTAAGTCTGCCTTTGTCTAGTTCTTCTATAACTGCTCTGATTTGAGATTGGACCTCTGCATCTTTGAGCATTTCTCTATTTTCCCAAGCGGCTTCTATAGTCTGTTGTATGTTTTGCATTTAAGGTAATTTTGTGATGCAAATGTAAAAGAAATATCGATTCCTGAGCCCCCATCTGCTGACATGATTTACAAAAAAGAAAAAACGTCAGCATTCAATTTGGATGCTGACGTTTTCATATAATACTACTCGGTATTTCTACGGTAATACAAGGAATAGAATATTATTTGAAGATATATCTCAATCCTAGTTGTGCTTGCCATCTACTATTAAGGCCAAAATCGTCGAAAAAAGTTTGCTTAAGAGATTGGTCAAAAGTATAGACAGGATTACCATCTGTAACAGAAACGGAGATAGGTTGATTAAGACCAGTGTTCGTTGCTCTCTGAGTTATACCCCAAGAACTTGATATCAAATTGCCTACATTTAATATATCAAGACTAATCTGGAATTTATTACCTTCTGAAACTCCAATATCTTGAAGGATTCTTAAGTCAATGCTACCGAACCATGGAGATAATGCGTCATATCTTTTTGCATATGCACCTCTATTGTCGGATAGATATTCATCTTGTCCAATGTAAGCTTTGAATGCACCTTTTTGAGCGGATTGTGTTGCATCATCACCTGAAAAAGTAAGTGCATCTATCTCACTATCAGTTGGGATGTAAATTAAGTCATTTAACCCTGATCCATCGTTGTTGATATCTCCAGAGTAGGTGTAACTAAATCTACCTCCTTGGGCATACTCTCCAAATAATGAAATAGTTGTTGCATACCTGCCACCGTATTCGAATTTTTTAGATAACGCACCTATTAATCTGTGCTTATTACCATAAAGAGATGGTGCAAGGTCGGCAGCATTAGTATGCATTATATTTGCTGGATTTCTATCGTAAGCATCAGAAGAAATTTCAGCATCTATTGAGTTTACCTCTTCTGCTTTTAAGAAATTATAACCTACCATAGCGTAATTGTTTTTCCATGATCTTTGCAACTGAAATGAAGCATTGAAGGAATAACCTTTATTTGTATTTGTAAATACATATGCATTTGTGGATCCTCCAAAAGGACCTTCCGCTCTATCATCGGCACCATATACAGGTCTGTCATCTACACCATTAAGTTTGCTTTTTGGTAATTTTAGTCCTTGATTTTGGACCATTTGTGCTTGAACGTCCTTTGTGTATAATAAATCGATAGTTCCAGTCCAGTCCTCTATTTTTTTGTCGAATCCTAAGCTAGTTCTCCATACTTGCGGAAATTTGAAATTAGGATCAGTCATGTTGTAAAAGAAAAAATCTGGATTAGCTACTTGATTACCAATCCACACAGCAGGGAATCTTCCGGAAAATAAACCCGTACCACCTCTTAATTGTGAAGATCTATCGCCTGCCATATCATAATTGAAACCAAGTCTTGGATTGATTAAAATGTTACCGGTTGGCAAATCTGTGTGGTTATAATTTACAGCTTCTCCTTCGGCATTATAGTAAGTTACATCTGGAGCATATACACCACCATCTGAAACTAATCCCCCTTTCCTATCTATATTTTCTTGAATAAGATCTGCCGTATTAAAATATAATGGAACATCTACTCTTATTCCAAATGTCAAAGCTAATTTTTCACTAGCTTGATACTCATCTTGAGCATAGACAGACCATTGTCCAAGATTGGTTTCTGCCAATGACCAACTATCATTTGCATTGTTATTTGCAAATGCATCTCTGGCTGCTTGCACTTCCCCTGCAAAATCATCAGATTTGATTAATGCTTCTGCTTCGCTGATATCTACACCTGGCGCAAATACTCTGAATCCATAAGATGTTAAGTTGAATGAATTGTCAAAATTGAACCTTTCGAATGATGTTCCAAAAGTGAAACTGTGGTTATTTTTATAAAGGTTGAAATCATTTGTTATTTGGAACACATCTTGGCTTAAAACATTGTTTACAGAAAAAGGCTCATGTCCAGCAATGATATAATTGATGCCATTTTTTGCGATGTTCAATACTGGAAAAGGCTCTGAGAATGGATCTCTATTATCTCTAAATGTAGTATAACCTACTTTTAGGTTGTTGGCCATGTTTGAACCGAAGACTGACTTCAATTCTACGATTCCAGAATTGATTTTATTATTTATTCTGTAACCACTGTTCTGGAATTGGAGTGTTGTGAAATCAGGACCTCTTCTACCTATAGCGGAAGGGTGTGCAGGTTGCTCTTTGAATGCATCTAAGAAGTTATACGATGCCGATAATTTATGATTCTGATTTATGTTGAAATCCAATCTTATAATTCCTTTTGTGTTGTCTCTATTGTTTCTAAAGTTAGAGAATGCACCAGTATCATATCCATGCTCTGACATGAGCAGATCTGAGATCAATTGCATGTCTGATTGTAATACTCTAGATTCATTATTTGCTCCAGAACCTGTATTAGGCTCAAAAAGTGATCCTAAATCTGATCTCTTAGTTATTTCCAAATTAGCAAAGAAAAAAGCTTTGTTTTTTACAATTGGACCTCCGATTGAAAATCCAGACTGAATAGAAGATAAATCACCAGTTGGTACTTCAGTGTCTCCTATTTTTCCTCCAGTCATAGAACTATTTCTAAAGAATCCATACACTGTTCCTTCAAAATTATTGTTGCCAGACTTTGTAACAGCATTGATAGAAGCTCCTGTAAATCCTGATTGTGTAACATCATATGGTGCTATGTTCACTGAAATCTGATCGATGGCATCCAAAGATACAGGTTGGGCATCTGATTGACCTCCTGGTGTGGCAGCATCAAGACCAAATGGGTTGTTAAATATTGTTCCATTTAAACTGTAATTATTAAATTGATCATTTCTCCCAGCGAAAGATCCACCCTCTGCGGACATTGGATTTAGTCTTGTATAATCATCAGCAGACCTAGAGATAGTTGGTAAGTTTTGAAGTTGATCTCTACTCACTGTAGTACCAGCACCAGTTTTTTCTCCATTGAGTATTGGATCTAGTGCTCCAATGATTTCAACACCATCTAAAGTGACACCTTCTTCAGAGAGTTCAAAATTTAACCTTAGCTTTTGACCAAGCGTTAAATAGATGTTTTCTTGTGATTTATTAGCATATCCGATATAACTTGCTTGTATAGTATATGGACCTCCTACCCTCATATTAGGTAAATTGTATGTTCCATTTTCATTCGAAGTAGTACCGTAAACGGTTCCCGAAGGAGTATGAGTTGCAACTATTGTAGCTCCGATCAATTCAATATCTGCAGAGGTTACTGATCCGAACATACTGGCCGAGGTGACTTGTGCATTAGAAAGGTTACATATTAAAATCGAAATAAATAGGAATAATATTTTTAGTAATGTATTCTTCATAGGTTATTTGATTAAGTTTAGTTAGTTAGTTATTAATGTAATAATAAAACCAAAAATTAACAAAAAGTTAAGATTAGCGATTAGATTAACAAATGTGGATACTTTGTGGAAAATGTTTGTTAATCAACGACTAACATATATTTACTTTTTGATTTAATTAAAAGCTATAATCTTCAGCAATATCCCATGGGTTAAATTTCACCAAATCTAATTTGAAACTAATTTTTCCAAGAAGTCCGATTCCTTCACTATCGTAAATGTCACTTATTGCTTGGCTGTTGAATAAAGGTAAATAGACAGAAAATACGCCTTCCCCAAACTCTAGTAAAGCACCACCACTATAAATAGTCTGACCAGTTAAAGACTGCTCCGCGGTAGACTTCGAAGTGTAGTATCCAATATCCAAGAACAGCTTCAATGGAAAAAACTTGGGCATTTCAATAGGAAGGTCGGACTTTATATTCATTGCAAAAGCTAGATCATTCGATTGTCCAAGATTGTATTGACTGCCTAGAGGGGTCTTGAATCCACCCCCACCATAACTAATCTGATTATCCAGTCTTACTTCTTGATTTGCTCTATTGAAAAAGTAGTCATCATATGCATAATCATTGAATCCTTGATAGATTAGCGCGGACGAACCCTTAACAATTCCTCCATTATAATTTGCTGATTCTCGTTGTGTATTGCTGATGAAGTAGCTCCCCCATAATCTAAAGTCTATCGATTGGTGAGGTTTGAACTTGTAGGACTTGTTGTATGCTACATTAATCTTACTATAACTGTGCTTTTCATTGACGATATTAGTGTAAGATTGATATTCTAGATGCACATTAAAGTCAGAAGGACCTAATTCCCAGAAATTGTAATATTTATAACCTAATCTAAATATAGCACTATTCCTATTATTGATAAAAACATCTTCTTCTTGAAATTTAAAATACTCTTCATTTAAAAATATGGGTTTTAAATAAAGTTTACTGTATTTATGTTCTTTTGGAGCATGGTGGAAATGAAGTGAAATATGAGGACTTATTCTTGTATATCTGAGAGTCTCATCTAACCCTTCACTGAATCGAAAAGAATACGATTTTGCATTCAGTTTGTATTGCAGTTTTCGGATTTTATTATTTTTCAGATAATGATCATAACTCAGCCAAGCTTCTCCAATAGGATTGCCAGAATTGAAACCAAAAGCAGGAGAAAGCGCCCATTTAAGTTTTTTGGTTGGAAAAGTAGAGTTAAAAAGGGCTATTCCAATTTGTCCACCATCTGATGTGTTATATGAGAAAGTAGGAGCAAAATATATCTCTTTGTAGCGACCATCGTCTACTTTAGCAAGAGGGATAAATTTGATAGGCCTTTTTATACCTAAATAATTATTATTCCTGTCAATGTCCATAGAAATGCCATCCGCATCGATAATAGCGGATTTCCAATTTATATCTTGATCTGAACCTGAATAGCTTGTTGTTTTTATGTCTTCAATTATTTTTGTTCCAGTATGGCCTTCTATCCACAAGGTCTTTAAATTTTCATCCTCTGATCTCAAAGTCACCTGGTAGGGTGGAGTTGATCCAGAAACATGCTCTACAGTTAAATTTCCTTCGCTTAGTTTTACTGCTCTGTAGTCATAAGACCAATCTTTTTGAACCAAATCCTCAAAGAACCAGGCTAAGTCTTTTTCAGTATGTTTTTCAAGAGCCAGTCTTAAATCGGTAGGTTGTGGATGTTTGCCCTTCCACTCTTTGTAAAATTGTTTCATACACTCGTCAAAAAGATCAATACCAACATAGTCAGCCATGTGAGCGTACATTCTTGCTGGAATTTCATAAGCATTCAATCCATAATTTACAGGATCAATATCATTTACATTCATAGATAATGGAGCATGATAATGCCTACAGGCTTGGCCTCTAGCCAGATGTTGTAAAAATGGAGGCTGCCCTTCATTCATCAGTATTTTATTATTCATGCTATAATGATCATGACCTAAGACCTCCTTATAATATCTCTGCTGATAATAAGTTGTTAGTCCTTCGTCTAACCAAGCATAGTCTCTTTGATTGAATGCTAATGCACTATAGAAATACTGGTGAAGGAGTTCATGGACTACATAATATCTGAGATTACTGACCTCTTCATTATCGCCACTTACGGTAATTAGTCCAGGATACTCCATGCCACTTTTTGACGTTGGGCCTTTATCCATGATAGAGATAGCTTGATACGGAAAGGGACCAATCGTATTTTCAAGATAGACCAAAGCCTCTTTGACGTATGCATTTATGGATGAGTCGCGTCTGGGGTATTTGGTCATTACTGAAAGTGCTATTTCTCCTTGAGCAGATTTTAATTTATGCTTGTAAACTTTTTTGTTTTTACTTTTTATTATAGCAAAGTCAATAATGTCTGAGCCTTCAAATTTGTAAACTCCCTCTGATCGGTCTGTAAACGGAACACTCGAAATCATGTTTTCATTAGATGTCTCAAGATTTATTTTGTAATCTGCAATTTCTGTGTAGAACTCACCCATACTTAAATATGGCATAGGATGCCAACCATCTTGATCATAAACTGCTGGAGTAGGATACCAATACATGAGGTAATCGTCGTGTGTTTTCCATCCCATACGACTAAAATTTCTTGGTAATTTTAATTCATAAGAAGTATTTATCGTTACACTTTCTCCAGGTGTTAAGGATTTGGGAAGCATGAAATAGATGACATCTTTATTGTTTTTCCAGCTATATAGCTCCATTTTCTTTGATCCAACACCAATTGACAAATCTCTATATCCACCCAGGTCCTCATCTGATGCAAAGTAGAAATCCAAATTGCCAGTTCTTACAGCTTGCTCGCTAAATGCGGATAGTTTATCGGAGAATGCGTTTGCCCATAAGTGGATAAAAAAAGTATCAATAGAGTTCGGGGAGTTATTGGTATAAGTTATGTCTGTTGTTGCAATAATCATATGATTACTATCAAGGCTTGCATTTATTTCAAAGGAAACATCTTGTTGAAAGTATTGTGCTGTGGCAGTGATAGAAATGATTAGAAATAAACCAAGTGTAGATAATAGTCTTAATCCCATATGAAGGTGAACATTTTAGGTCGCCAAGATAGACAAGAAATTAATAATATATATTTGAGTCCACTCCGAAAAGTATCAATTTCTTCAAAATGAATTATTTTGGATGAGAT
>CAJXUU010000129.1 GCA_913061325.1 uncultured Saprospirales bacterium
CTTCTGCGTTAAAAAGCCTCGCCTATGCGCTGCATTGCCTACGTTTTTTGCCTTGGAGAGAGAATAAATATCAGCGCTTAAAAACGTACTTTATTAATGTAACATTCCTTATTAGAATAGATATTAATGCTGAAAAATATTGAAGTAGAAGAAACTATCTAACCTCCAAAATAGCTTTTGCAGGATTGATCATTCTACCCGTTAAATGGTTGGCTTTTGTCTTGGTACCAGTGTCCTCCAATATTTTAAAAGCTTGCTTTGTAGTTAAGCTAGGTTTTAATGATCTCATTACTGCGACCAATCCAGAAACATGGGGTGCAGCCATACTGGTTCCATCAAAAGTAGCATATTTTCCACCTTTCCAAGTAGAAGGGATACTAGTGCCAGGAGCTGCTATTCCGTAATTTGTATTGGTTATATAATTAGAAAATTGTGCTTTGTTCAAACTTTTATCTAATGCCGTTACTGTAATTACAATCTCAGAATTCGCAGGAACTATTTGAGAAGCATCTCCTGCATTATTGCCTGCTGCAGCTATGATGATTACATTGTGATCTTCTGCATATTGGAGCGCTGCGTCGTAAGCTTCTTCTTTGATTTGGGTTGATTTGCCTCCAAGAGACATGGAGATTACATCTGCGCCAGCATCTACTGCCTCGATGATTCCTTCTACGATTCTTGCTTGTGTGCCAAATCCGAAGTTATTCATCACTTTGACGCTACTTACTGTGACCCAATCACTACCAGGAGACATAGATGCTATACCTATTCCATTGTTTGATATAGCGGATGCTACACCGGCGCAATGAGTACCATGGCCATTTCCATCAGATTCATTTCCACTGACGTCGTTTGATTTATGTCTCAAGAAGTTAGAGCCTATATCTTCATGATTAGGATTTACACCACTATCTAGAATGAATAGTTTGGCAGTTCTTACAGGTCTATATTTAGATTTCTGAAATAGGGGATAGTAATCCTGCATGTTAAGTGCAGCCATATTCCATTGCGAATCGGCCATAGGGTCAGAAACAGCATTTGAAAATTTTGTCTTTCCTACTTTTTGAGTACTCGAAACAGGATCAAGCCTTAATATCTCATTAGGTTCTATCCATTCGACTCCTTCTTGTTGACTTATATCGCTGATGGCCAAATTAATATCATAACCTTCATTAATATCGATTTTATAAAAATCATCTAGCTCTGTACTTTCAGAATCCTTTGGTTTTAGAAGTGGATGTACATTATTAATAAATGAAAGGCCTTTTAAATCTTTTATTATTGATTTAGAATCATGGTGATCTAATTCTACTATCAATTCTGCTTCTTGATCCATTTTTATACTTGGATCTAAAGTCGTGTGTGGATTTGAAAAATAGAGATTAAGACCTACGGCAGCCATAACCACAGCTCCAACCTGAGCTATTTTATTCTTGCTTAATGATATCAGTATGAAACCAAGTATAGAAAGTCCAAACAATACAGATAAACCTTCAAAAATCTTAGTGTCTAATCTGCTAGGAACCCCTAATATCGTAAAAACCCAAAAGGCAAAAGCTGCCATAAATGAAAAGCCCAATATCGGACTTAACGACTTATTCTTTTTGAAAACATTCCAAAAACCGAATGTAAATATGAGTATGTTATATAATATCATAATAGTATCTTAAATCATCATTCCATTTAATCCATTAAACTCTTATGCTGTTACGTATCTATGACTACAAATTTAACAGATGGTTACTAATTTTAGTCAAAATATAGATGAGTAAACCACTTTTAACTATGAATGGCATATCATACGACAACTATCAAGGATAAATAAGCAATGAATAAACAAAGGATACATTATAAAAATTTATATTTTTGCAGCTTCTTAAAGACGAACAGCAATACAAACAAGAAATAAAATGGAAAATAAATCACCGGAAAAAGTACATTGCCTTATCATTGGATCAGGACCTGCTGGTTATACAGCGGCAATATATGCAGCTAGAGCAAATATGAAACCTATTCTATATACAGGTAAAGAACCAGGTGGTCAACTTACGATTACCAATGATGTAGAGAACTATCCTGGGTACCCTGACGGTGTAATGGGCCCTGAAATGATGGAAATGTTCAGGAAGCAGGCCGAAAGATTCGGAACTGAGGTTAGATATGAAATGATCAATAAAGTAGACTTTAGTGGTGACAAACATAAAGTATGGTCAGAAACTGGTCATGAAATCGAAGCGGATTCTGTTATAATCTCTACTGGTGCAAGTGCAAGATGGCTAGGGTTAGAGTCAGAAACTAAACTAATGAACAAAGGTGTATCTGCATGTGCAGTTTGTGACGGATTTTTCTTCAGAGGAAAAGAAGTAATCATCGTTGGTGCAGGAGATACCGCTGCTGAAGAGGCTACTTATCTAGCGAAACTTTGTACGAAAGTACACATGGTTGTAAGAAGAGATGAAATGAGAGCTAGTAAGATCATGCAACAAAGAGTGTTGGATGCTGAAAATATAGAAGTATATTGGAACACTGAAACTGTAGAAGTATTAGGAGATGATGAAGTGATAGGTGCTAAAGTAAAAAATAACAAAACGGGAGAAGAAAGTGTTATTGATGCGAGCGCATTCTTTGTAGCGATCGGTCATAAACCAAACACATGGATCTTCGAAGATTATCTTGATATGGATGATGCAAAATACTTAATCACAAAGGCTGATACTACTCAGACGAATGTAGAAGGTGTTTTTGCAAGTGGAGATGCTCAAGATAATGTATACAGACAGGCGGTTACAGCTGCTGGTACTGGATGTATGGCAGCTTTAGATGCAGAAAGATATCTTGCTGCAAAAGGAATCTTGTAGAGAGGTGTTAATTTGTAGAGTTGTAATATTTGTAGAGTTATGAAGTTAACACCAAAACATCGATACAAACGAACAACTATACAAAATTGAAATAAAAGAAAGGCCTAACCTTTTGAAAAAGTAGAAGATTGTTTTTGACAATTTAAAGGCGACTGATGAAAGCCTTATAACCAACAAATTTTTAGAAAATGTCAAAGTTTAGAAAAGGAGTTTTACACGGTGATGAAGTCACTGAATTATTTGATTACGCTAACAAGAACAATTTTGCTCTTCCTGCTGTAAATGTAGTGGGTACAAATACTGTTAATGCAGCTTTAGAAACAGCAAGAGAGGTAAATTCTCCTATCATTGTTCAGTTTTCTAATGGTGGATGTGTTTTCTACGCTGGTAAAGGATTGAGCAACGAAGGTCAGCAAGCTGCTATCTTAGGTGGTATCTCTGGTGCTATGCATGTTCATAATCTTGCAGAAGCATATGGTGTCACAGCGATACTTCATACAGATCATTGTGCAAAGAAATTACTTCCTTGGATCGATGGATTATTGGATGCAAGTGAGGCACATTTCGAAGCGAATGGTTATCCGTTGTATAGTTCTCACATGATTGATCTATCAGAAGAGCCAATCGAAGAGAATATAGAAATCTGTAAAGGATACCTAGAGAGAATGGCTAAGATGGGCATGACACTAGAAATAGAACTAGGTGTAACGGGCGGTGAAGAAGATGGTGTAGACAATACAGATATCGATTCTTCTAAATTATACACGCAACCAGAAGAAGTAGCATATGCATACGAAGAGCTAAGTAAAGTAAGTGATAAGTTTACGATTGCAGCAGCTTTCGGAAATGTACATGGTGTATACAAGCCAGGTAATGTAGAGCTAACACCGAAAATTCTTAAGAATAGTCAGGAATTTGTAGAGAAGAAATTCAACACTGCTCCACAACCTATCAACTTTGTATTCCACGGTGGATCAGGATCATCAAAAGAAGAGATCAGAGAAGCAATCGAATATGGTGCAATCAAAATGAACATCGATACAGATCAGCAATGGGCATTCTGGGATGGGATCAGAGCTTACGATGAAAAAAATCATGATTACCTTCAATCTCAAATCGGATCTCCTGATGGTGATGATTCTCCAAACAAAAAATATTACGACCCAAGAAAATGGTTGAGAGCAGCGGAAGAGTCCTTTATTACAAGACTCACACAAGCATTTGATGATTTGAATTGTATGAATAGAAATGCATAATTAATCTGCGCATTTATTTAGGAAATATGAAAGCATCCAGCATTGAATTGTTGGGTGCTTTTTAGTTTTGTGGAGCACGTAGGCACAATATGTAAAGAGCAAAAGTTGAATTAATACACCCACTTATAATATTACTTGAAAACTATCAAAGTTAAAAATCACCGAAATCTTTTTCTTTTTCGAGTACGCCATCACTAGTGTAATAAGACAAAACTCCCTTTTTCTTCTCTATTGGAATAAGTCCTTTACGGATTTCGATTTTTTCTTCATAGGTTTCAGAATCAATTGTTGAAATTGTATCATCAAAAAACTTTTCCACAATACCATATATACCTTTTACCATGAGGGTTCCATCACAATTATATTTTGTGTATCCACCATTTTTTAGCGAATTCTTTATATCAAAATGTTCTATAGTTTTGTTATTTGCAATTATTGTTGTGCTTGTTCCATTTTCTCTGTAGATAACAAATTCAAATTTGAATTTGAATTTGTTACTTTCATCTAATTCTAAATCAAATTGAGTTGACTTGTAATTAATCGAAATTGAGTCGGATTTATACTTAAAATTTAGGGGTTTTACTTTTTCGTAAACACTATTTGGCCTATTGCTAAAATCATGCAAGTATACGCGGTTGTCATCGTAAAAACACCAATCACCAACCCCTTAACGACTTTTTTATTTTTTTGTTGGAGACTTCTTTAATAGCGTATTCACCTTGAGTTATTGTATCCTCATTGCAATTTAATTCTATATAGTTTCCAACTACAAACTCAGCCTGTTTTCTATACTTTTTGAATATTGAGAATTCCATTTTGTGGTTATATATTACTTCGAAATTTTGAGAATATTTGGTCTTTTCAGGAAATGGAATAATAATTTTATGACTATTTTTATCTATCCAGTCAATATTAAACATTGGGTGCTTGCCACTGTATTTATTGTCGAAATTATAAAAACCTTTGAAACATTTCCATCTATATTCTTTTTGGTTTGTTTCATTCGATATGCTCACAGTATCTTCTCCAAAATGCTTTAAAAGACCATTTATTATTTCTAGATCTTCTGTAAGTGGCATTGTAGAATCACAAGAAAATTGGCCATAACAATAAGGAGAAGTTAATATGAAGAAAACAAAGAGATAGATAATTTTCTTAAGGTGATTTTATCGTGCTGGTTAATTTATGATTTGTAAATATAGTTTTAATCATAACTAATGCATATTATGATCTTAGTGTATCACCATTTCTTAATTATGAGTGTACCATTTATTAAGAAACATTACCTTCTATCATAAATCGAATCTCATGATGGTGATGATTCTCCAAACAAAAAATAATACGACCCAAGAAAATGGTTGAGAGCAGCTGAGGAGTCTTTTATCACAAGATTCACTCAAGCATTCGATGATTTGAATTGTATGAATAGAAATGCATAATTAATCTGCATTTCTTAAGGAAATATGAAAGCATCCAGCATTGATTTGTTGGGTGCTTTTTTTTGTTGTGCTCTAATACTTTTTTACTAAATTTACTTAAGCGCAAACTTTACATGAGGTATTGTACGTGTTTACAATACAGGTATTTATACTGTAATAAATTATGACTTAAGGAGCTATTTTTTAACTTAGAAGTTTAGGTTCAATTCGAACTAAATTTATTTTATTAACCTCAAAATTCATAATTATGTCTGATACTTTTAAAGATGGTTTCTATTTGAGAAACCTTTCATACGTTAATGATGCTATTCCATTAAGACTTGTAGCTTATAATGCAAACAAAGTATTATTAAAGCAGTCCGCACCAGCAATTCCTTATCCAGAGACTAGATTTGTTTCTACTAAACATATTGGAGAAATAGATTTTATAAATGTTCTAATATTTTTTGATACAGAGAACTTTACAGCACCAACAGGGATGAGTATTATAAAAGGTCAAAGTGGTGGCGGCGGAAGTTTTGGTGTAAATATAGGAGGAAATGAATTTAGTGTTGGGGTGAGTGCTACGGTTACAACAGCATTTGCACAGCATATAGGAGCAATGCAGATAGTATTAGAACCACATAAATTTGTAAATGGACTATCAGCTCGATACGCATCATGGGAAATTATTGCAAAAAAAGGTGATCCAGATAAGACTGATGAACCTTATGTTTTTTCTTATAAGAATGTTACATGGCCACAAGGACCTACAATTGGCTCTTAGTATTCTGTAAATTGAAATAAGAGGGTTAGGGAATTGAATTCCAACCCCTCTTTTTAATTTTTGTCCTTGTTAAAAACTAGCAAGGTCTCACTTGCAATGAGGAGTGCTTTTTATATAATTAATTACTCTCCAGTTGATGAAAGGCCGTACATCTTCAACAAACTAAAGAAGCTTAGGCATTTTTACATCGGTATTTATTGTCTAGATAAACAAAATCTGAATATCTATTCCTATATTAGGAATAGATATTTAAATCAATAATTATGAAAACAAAATTAATAGTCCCAATCTTAGCTACCATATTCCTCTCTTGCTTTCCAAAATCAACTGAGGCGATGAATAAAGAAATGGCGATTACTTCTCAGCAATTAGACGAAAAATCTATCAATATTGCGTACCCAAGCAATCATTATAATGAAGTCTTAGATGGCAGATTGGTTCTATTGATCTCATCTCACAATGATTCAGATCTCAGATTTCAATTGAGTGATAATGTAAATTCGTGCCAAGCATTTGGTATGGATGTAGAAAATTGGAATCCCAACACTTCACAGACTTTTGATTTATCATCATTTGGCTATCCTATCCAAAATTTTAATGACATCCCTACTGGAGAGTATTTTATTCAGGTATTGTTTCACAAGTATGAGATATTTAATCGGTCAGATGGACATCTTGTAAAACTACCGATGGACAGAGGTGAAGGTCAGCAATGGAATAGAGCTCCTGGAAACGTCTACTCGACTTCTCAAAAAATGAACATCAACGGAGATGTTTTGGGTGCACTGAGTATCTCAATGGATCAAATCATTCCGCCGATCGAAGAACCAAAAGATACTAAGTACATTAAGCATATAAAGATGAAGAGCAAAATGCTTAGTGATTTTTGGGGCAGAGATATCTATCTAGGAGCTCATGTTTTACTTCCAGAAGGGTTCGATGAACATCCTGATGTTAGATATCCTCTTGCAATAATGCACGGTCATTTTCCTAAAGACTTTGGCGGTTTCAGAACTACTCCGCCAGATCCCAATTTAAAAGCAGAATATAGTTCTAGATTTAAGATAGATGGTTACAATCGTATTGTGCAGCAAGAAGCATACGATTTTTATAAGGAATGGACAGGACCTGACTTCCCTCGAGTACTTGCCGTCAAGATTCAGCACCCTACACAATATTATGATGACTCATATGCTGTGAACTCAGAAGCACAAGGACCTTACGGAGATGCGCTCACATATGAACTTATACCATACGTCGAGAAGATGTTTAGAGGAATCGGTGAAGGTTGGTCGAGATTTGTCTATGGAGGTTCTACAGGAGGTTGGGAAGCACTAGCCGTACAAGTCAAGTATCCAAAGGAATATGGCATGTGCTTCGCAGCATGTCCTGACCCAATAGATTTCAGAGCCTACTGTCTTGTAAATATTTATGAAGACGAAAATGCTTATTACAAAAAAGGACAATTTAGAAAAACTATGGTCGCTGGTCATAGGGACTATCTCGGTAATGTAGATGCTATGCTTAAAGATATGAACTATCGTGAAATAGTCCTCGGTAGCAAAGGTAGATCTGGGCAACAATGGGATATTTGGGAAGCCACTTACTCTCCAATCGACGATGAAGGATATCCAAGACGAATCTGGGATAAGGTAACTGGTAAAATCGATAAAGAGGTAGCTGCATATTGGAAAGAAAATTATGACCTAGCCTACATCATGAAACGAGATTGGAATAAACATGGTAAAGACTGGGAAAATAAAATCCATCTCTACTGCGGAGATATGGATAACTACTATCTCAACAATGCGGTTTATCTGGCAGAAGAAATATTACAAGAAACTTCTGCTCCCCACTACAATGGCGAAGTAGATTACGGTGATAGAGCTGAGCACTGTTGGAATGGTGATCATGAAAATGGGAATCATTTAACGAGGTTAAGGTACCATAGTATGTTTGTTAAGAAGTATTCTGAGAAGGTTAAGACCATAGCGCCTAAGGGCTCGGATCTTGAAGGATGGAGGTATTAACAAGTTGGAAAGTTTTTATTGAAAAGTCAGCAAACACACATTAGATTTTATACAATACTTGCTTCGCATAGCACAGTAAATATGATCATCGTTATTCACGCAAAGCTGCCCGTACTTCACTAATACTGATATCAAAGTTTCAAAACATCGTTAGAAACGATATATTCATGAAGATTCGAAAAATGTATTATTTTACAGATTAATTTTTTACTACAAAACCATTACAATGAAGATATTCCATTTTCAGAAGATTTTGAAGTCTTTAATTCTATTTGCAATGCTTGGATGTTATTTTGATTCTACAGCACAAGATGTTGTTTTGGAAAGTCAGGCAGATGTTGATGCCTTTGACCCAGCCACAACGGTCATTAATGGTAGTTTGTTGATATTTAATTCAAATTTTTCCTCATCTTCCGATATTACGGACCTTACAAACCTTTCCAACTTAACCATGGTAAGTGAAGTGGTGTCTATAAGGTACAATGATAACTTGACTAACTTAGATGGATTGGATAACCTTACAACAATAGGAGGTGATCTTATTATTCAATCTAATGAAAATCTGATTTCTGTTGGGTTAGATAATCTTATAAGTACTGGTGGATATTTTTTTCTAGAAAATAATAGTAACCTAACAAATTTAGATGGCTTAGGTAGTCTTATTTCGATAGCGGAATATCTTGAGGTTAGAGGAAATAATTTGGTGAATTTTGAAGGCTTAACTAAGCTCACTACGATCGGTACTAATTTTATTTTGAGAAGCAATTCTAATTTAACAACTCTTAGTGGCTTGAACAATCTAAATACAATTGGAGGATATTTTGAGTTGCGAGGGACTAGTTTATTGACGAATTTAGATGGGCTGAATAAGCTAGAATCTATTGGTAAGCAATTATTTATTGATGCCAATGCAAGTTTGATAAACTTGGATGGGCTGGCAAATCTTACCTCAATAGGAAGAGATCTAACGATTAGAAATAATATTAATCTTATTAATCTTGATGGTTTTACTGGTCTTACTTCGATTCTTGGTGATTTAGGTATAAGTTACAATAATAATTTAATTGATATTAATGGATTGGGTAATATTACCGCTATTGGGAACGATTTTGATTTAGTAATTAATGAAAACTTAGATAATTTAAGTGGCTTGAGCAATTTGATCACTATTGGGGGGTCTCTGAAATTTACAAGTAATAATAGTTTATTGAACTTAGAGGGCATTAATAATCTCGCTTTTGTATTTGGTGATTTATCACTTTTAGGAAACAATAGTTTAGTTGAAATAAATGCATTGAGCACTCTAACATCTATTGGAGATAATTTAACGATAAGACTTAATGACAACCTAACTAATTTAGATGGTCTAGGTTCTATTACAAATATTGATGGTTATTTATCGATCGCAGAAAATTCAAGTTTGGTGAATTGCTGTGCTGTTCAAGATCTAGTAGAAAATCAGGCAACATCGATAGGAGGCTTTGTGGTATTCTTTGATAATCCATCAGAATGTAGTTCAGAACAAGAAGTTTTAGATTCAGGTTGTGGAATGAAGCTTACAATCAGCACAACTTCTCCTTGCATCGACATTGACAATGGAGTCATTCAGTTGTTTATTGAAAAATACGATACGATCCCGTTCTATTATACGTGGATGAGACAAGACGATGGCCTTACAGGCACAGGAGTAAGCGAGACAGATGTATTTAGCATCGATATGCTAGGGACAGGAACATATAATATTACTGTGACCAACACTCAACCTGACACTGTAATAAAATTAGATATCTTACTATCACAGACAGACGGTTCAATATTTGAAATCGTAGAAGTGAATACTACGAATAGCTCAAATGGTCAAAACAATGGTAGTGTTACTGTAAAAACAGCGGGTGGAACTGGGCCTTATTATTATACATGGTCTGGAGTTGAAAATGGAAGCGAATCAGGAGTCACAGATGACTTTTATAATGTTCCTGGTTTAGGATATGGAGAATACACGATAACTATTGAAGATGCAACTGCGGCAACTAAAGAAGTGAAAGTTTCATTACTGGATGAAGTTGTTCAAGTCATTCCATGTGAACAGCCTCTTGATATTGTGATTCTAAATGATGTTTCAGGGTCTGTCGATGCTGTAGAATACTTGGAATCAAAAGAGTTTTTTGTCAATTTTCTTCAACAAGTCAATATAGGTACTGCCACGGATGAGAGCAGAGCTGCCATCATAGAATGGTCTGAGTCAGACGAACAGCAAATAAAAATCCCAATTACAGAAAACATCTCAACATTACAAGCCTATCTTAATGACACCAGAGCTTTTGGAGGAAATACTAATCCACATGAAGCGCTTAATTTTGGGGCGCTTTATCTTAATTCGAATGCTAGACCTGATGTAGAAAAAGTATTAATTCTATCTACTGACGGAGCTCAAGGACAAATATCCTCCTCATTAATTGCTTTGGCAGACGTGTACAAAGCGCAAGGCTTCCATATCATTAGCATTGCCTTTGATGGTGCATATTCTAATACTATCACTCGAGACATTCTGAGAAAAGTTGCTTCAGTAAATGCATTAGCTCCTGGTGCATCAGCATATAGTTTGCTTGATGCTGACCTTGCAAAAAACATAGTTAACAATTACTTATGCCCGATAGATCCAGGAAGTTCTGCTACTGCATATTTTAATCGAGATGGGGCAATCGATATTATGGAAGTAGAATCTACAGGAAATTGTCCATATCCTGATTTTGTAGATGTAACAATTGAAATAAGTGCCCACAGAGAATTATCAATACCGGCTGGAACTTATATCACTTTTTACCATAATGATCCAAATCAATCTGGAGCGACATCTATATTGACTTGGGAGATTCCTTGTGCCATACCCGTCGATTCTTCTGAGACCTACAGTATTACATTGCCAATGAGTGGTCCAAGTAATATTTTTGCTGTCCTGAATGATGATGGTATACAAGGTGCTCCTATAAATTTTCCTATCACACCATTAGAAGAGATCGCATACAATAATAATATAGATAATGAAAGAATCTGTATAGATCAGGAAGCAACCATTCAGGTATTAAAATATTCTGCATTGCCAATTCCTGCTTGTGACACTTTAGTAACATATACAATTAATGTTTGTAACATAAGTGAAGTGGATGCTTTTGGAATTACGGTAGAAGATGTACCACCTGTAGGATTTGCCCTTATTGGCACTGTTTTTAATGATAATGGTTGTTCGGTAGATCAAGGCGGAACATATGACCTTCCAGCTGATTGTTGTTTCTCATTAATTCTCACGTATGATGCAGGAGGAGCGGAATATGGTTATTACGGTGATCAAGATGTAATTCTTGTTGGTCCTGATAATCAGACTTACATTGATTTTGATGGGAGTACAACAACAGATGAAGATGTTACATTAAACGGAGATATTGATTGTCCATCTTCAAACATCACCTTTACTAAAACTGTAAATATTGATGAATCATGTGATGATGGCTTTGTCGAGTTCACATTTATAATTACCAATGAAATGAACATTCCGTTGATGGGTCTTACATTTCAGGATATTCTTCCTGATCCTTGTACTTGGGCGTATCTTCCTTATGGAGAAAATGGCTTATCCATAGCTAATCCTAGCATTGATGATGAACTTGCTTTGTTTACTATTGATGAAGTTCAAGCCAATACTAAGGCTACCTTCTATATGGACGCCAGTCTGAACTTGTGGAGCAATGATGGCACGCTCAATAACAAGGCAACTCTAGGGAATGTGCCAGATCTAGTTGATGGTGGATTTATAACTTTGACATCCAATACTACGAGCACTGAGATCACTGCATCTCCTAAGATTACAATACTTGATACCATTTTAGTGAGTAGTTCCTTAGACACAGTGAATCTTGATGCGATACTTTCTACTTTTGCCAATGTATCATGGACAACAACAGGAGACGGTCAATTCTCTGAAGAAAATGAAGCTAGTACAATGTATGTTTTTGGCGCTCAAGATTATATAAATGGGGAAGTTTTATTATTCATTTCTGCAGAATCTGAATGTAATGAAATAGGAACATCAGTGCTAATTTTATTTGAAGGTTGTTCTGAAAGTGATGATTTAGAAATACAACTTACTGCTGAAAATATTACTTGTGAAATTGATGAAGTAGAAATTTTGGTTAACAGTAACCTTCTTCTAGATTCTGTTTCTTGGTCTGGTCCATCAAATGAAGGTCTGATAGGTAATAATTTGCTAATTTATTTACCTGGTGAATATATCATGATTGGTTATTTTGGTACTTGCTCAGATACAGTTTCTATAATGGTAGAAGAAAGTCTTGCTGAAGTGATGGAATCCTATTCCATATGTGAAGGTGAGAGTCTGGAAATAAATAATGAAGTCTATAATGCCGCGGGTAGCTATCAACAAATCCTTAGTTCAACTCTTAGCTGTGATACAATGCTTTATATTGATCTAGTTGTTTTAGAAAATGCAATGTCAGAAGTGACATATCAAATTCAATTAGGAGAAATTTTGGATATAAATGGGGTCCAATATAATGCTGAAGGACAATACATGCAAAATCTTATTGCCACCAATGGATGTGATAGCATATTGATTATAAATATCATTAGCATTATTGAGGATATTGCACTGATCACCTTTGATTTTGATGATTGTTATGCCACTGTGCAGACTATGGCTAATGCAGATTATTCAGAGTTTACTCCGTATTATAACAATGAACTAGAATGTGGAGATGTTATTTCTTCAAATATTTATAGAGATGATCCTTTTGAAAACAAGCATTCTTGTACAGATGGATTAAATGATAGTTATTCGATGTGTGTTTCATCTGATTCAAATTGTGATTTTGATAAGAATTCTACAAAAATGGTTAGGATTGACATTGAAATTAATCCCAATCCAAATAGTGAAATTGTTTTGTCGGCCATAGAGTTTTTTCAACAGGGACCAGAATCCTTTGATTGGATAAATGGAGAAGATGGACTGAATAATTATCCGACTAAGTTTGGAATAAGAATTCTAAAAGATGGGGATGAAATTTATTTCCAAGAGAACATACCTACTTCATTAAATTGGAATAAAGAGGCTTTCAGTTTTATGAATAATGAAGATTTTAAATTTTCAGAGTCTTCATTATTGCAAATTCAATTACTTGCATATTGCCCTGTAGGTGCGGATTCTCCTGTGACGGCGTGGGATTTGGAAGACTTAGAATTTTTTGGCTCTTGTTCACCTGAAGGAGGAGGATCAAAAATTATTGCTGGAAAAATTGACCCGTGCTCTGATGAAATTTTGGATAATGTGCTAGTTGTAATTGAAAACAGTTCAGAGACAAAAGAGGTCATAATAAATAAAAATGGTGATTTTGTAAGTCTCGGAAATTTGATTAATAGTCATATAAATATTACTGCCTATAAAAATGATGATCATTTAAAAGGTGTAAATTCTTACGACTTATTAATGATCCAGCGTCATATGCTTGGACTTGAAACATTTGAAGATCCATTACAATACAGAGCTGCAGATATAAATTATGATGGTACGTTATCAAAGGAAGACTTATATGACCTTCGAAATTTGATTTTAGGAGTTTCTTCTGTTTTTCCATCTAATTATAGCTATCGTTTTTTTAATAAAAAGGATGTTTACACTGACAATATGGAAGTATGGGATATGTCTGAAAGGGTTGAAATCCTTAAATTAGATAATCACGTTTTAGACGCAGACTTTGTTCCTGTAAAAGTCGGCGATGTAGCCAGTCAGGATGCTATTATATCAACAGATATATCTTCATCTTATGACAAATTGAATATTATCAAACAAAAATCAAAGAAGGGTTTAGGATGGTCATACATATTTAAATTAGGCAAACCTATGTCTATTCATGGTTTACAATTCTCGCTTGATTTAAATGCTTTAGAACTGCTAGGAATAGAAACCAGTCTTACTAACTTCACGGAGGCTAATTATAATTTAACAAATGATGGAATATTACATGTAAGTTGGATAGATGCAGAAAATAATGAAAGCGCTTCGTCCTATTTGTTTACACTTAATCTCAAAGATGAAATAGAGAGTGAAGTTCTGAATACTATGATGATTTCTGAAGTCTATTTTGAAGATAAAATTTATAACCTAGAGCCTAATTTTGATTTTACAGAAGAAAATGAGGAATCAATTTCAAGTTTAGAGGTTTATCCCAATCCAGCAAGTATTGAAACAATTATTTCCTTCTATCAGGTAAATGAAGGTATTGTAAATTTGTCAATCTATAATCTAGAGGGAAAAATAATTTATAATGATGTACTTGAATCGACTAAGGGCTGTCTCTTATACACATCTCCGAGCCCACGAGACAGGCAGAAATCT
>CAJXUU010000130.1 GCA_913061325.1 uncultured Saprospirales bacterium
TACGAGATTTCTGCCTGTCTCGTGGGCTCGGAGATGTGTATAAGAGACAGCCTCCCATATATCCTCTGAGTGGTGCCGGCGAATTATCTTCTGTATGTTGATAATCATTTGACGTGTCTCCATTATAGAACCTATCTGTCATCAAAAAATAAATCGTTGCATTATCCCACGTAAAGGGCAACTCTTCGGATATAATTGGCGCTACTTGTTGATTTGACTTACAACCAATAAACAGAGAGCAAATAAGTATTATGTTGATGATTAATTTCATACAATTATTTTATTTTTTCTACTTTAATCAAATCCTAAGAATTGATTTTTACAAATATTCATACGTATTGTATTCTTCGACGAACTTATCAGCAAATGGAGAATTAACAAAAAACTCTCTTATTTTGAGTGGGTTCCTTCTAGCGCATTCGAAATTGATTTCATCTAAGCCAGTTGTAACTATTTTCAGTTTCGTAGGATGAAGACTAACAATTTCGTCTTCCATTAACATCAACTTAGAATAATGATAAGGAATACCTTTAGAAAGACATTTTTTAAAGAAGGAAAAATTAGATCGCTCTCTCAACTCATCATTTTCTTTATCAAATGAGATACTCAAAATCTCTGATTTATGCATTAGCAACATATAATTTCCAGCATCATCTCTTAGATAAAAAGCTAATCCATTTTTTAATGTTTCGATATTTGATCTAAGATAATATTGTCTTTTGATAGAATCGACCATGTCAGCACCTTCCAGATACTTGAGACCTCCTATTCCAATTCCACCAATATTCATAGCCTCACGTTTTGTATAATGTCCACCACAATACTCTACCACAAGATTATTTCTTTTGATACGAGAAACTTTTTCTAAATTCAGAACCTTCACAATACTCTACAATGTTGTTGATGGCGAAAATATGAGAATAATAAACAATTATACTGTTTTGGCCTATAACAAATTATCAAATCGCATATTATGGTAAAGAAATCATGATGCTTGCAAATAATTAACAACAGAACAAGCAATTATTCAACTTAAGATTTTATTTTTGCAGGATAATTTACGACATAAGCAAAATCACACAATGACAGAATATTTTAAAGTGCTTTCAGATTCAGAATATGACCAACTAAAAGATGCAATCTCTCTTATAACTATATATATAGCTGGTGCAGATGGTGAAATCGTTGAAGATGAAACTAATTGGGCAAAAAAAATAGCCAAAATAAGATCCTATACCTTACCTGAATCGCTAAAAGAATTCTATTTAGATGTAGGTGTTGACTTTCAAGATAGAATAGATAATTATATGAAGACGCTATCGAATATGCAAACTAGAAACAATACAGTTTCGGAAAAGCTTACCGCATTAAATCCAATCTTAGCTAAGTTACCTCCAAAACTAGGTGCTACACTTTACGGTAGCCTTAAAACATTTGCAAAGCATGTTGCTAAAGCATCTGGTGGATTCTTAGGATTCTTTGCCATAGGACCTGCAGAGGCTGCACTTTTAGATTTAGAAATGATTACACCTATCGTTTGGGTAGAAGAGGAAGAAGCATAAACACAATTGATGTTTTTATTATAAAATATGAAGAGGCTGTCTCATTGCGAGATGGTTTCTTTTCATTTTGTGCATTCATCCCTTTTTCCTGTCTTTACCTTTCAGGCAAGATGTTATGGTATGATTAACTGTAACTAATGTATAGTAAGGTATCAATGATTATTTACTGCAAGAAATTAATATTCATCTACTGTCCGAGCTGCTGTCAGCGACCTTTCCCTTCATAAGGAAAAGGTCAAGTTTATGGTTTATGCCAGAACCAATGATAGCTAAACCTTGTGCCTCCTGCCTTGCGCTAGTAAGTGCGAAATATTATAAGTAGGAAACGACTGATTAGAAGATGAAAGGAGTATGTCTCGTCCTAATAATAGCGTTACACATCGAGTAAGGTAAAAAAATATTTACTTCATTCCTCTTACATCATCGGACGTATTACTTGATAAATGATAATATGTCGGACATCTTTGAGATGTCCGACATATATGCTTTTATTGCGGCTCATTCTTATCTTTATTCTTCCACTCTTCAGTTTATTTTGCCCTATAGACATTGTAAAGCTTATACACGACATCATGATGACCGGATTAGGAATATTAGGGAGATAGAGTTAGCCTGGCTCACCAAAAAAAAGACCACTCATTTCTGAGTGGTCTTAATGTTTAGACTGAAGAAAAAAAATCAACAATCTTATATCTATAAAATCTTAGCGATTCTTAGCTTTCAGCTGGCTTGTTTACTTTTCCTTTGATATTAAGGAAACTATTAGCAGGATCAGTGTTAGCGGTAATAGTTACTTTTTTAGCTTGAGTAGCTCCACCAACTTTTCCTTTTCCTTTAGAATCAAATTGGACTCTAATTTCTCCAGCTCCGCCTACAGGGATTGGCTCTCTTGGCCATTCTGGCACAGTACATCCACAAGATCCTTTTGCATTAGAAATTACTAATGGCTCTTTTCCTGTGTTTTTGAATTTGTAAATGTGAACAACTTTTTCGCCTTCCATAATTTCACCGAAATCGTAAGTATCTTCTTCGAATACAAGTGATGTTAATGGACCAACTGGTGCCGCTGGAGCCTTAGGTGTCGCAGCTGGTGTAGTTGCAGGTGTAGTAGTTGCAGTGGTTGCAAGGCTTTCTCTTGCTGCATCTTTAGCAGCTGAACCTTCGTCTTTACAAGCTGTAAAAGAAAGTGCAGCAACAAAAGCAAATAATGCTAAAATTCTGAAATTTTTCATAACTGAAATATGTTTATAAAATGATTAATATTAAATAAAATGATAATGTATAATTAGAATACAATCAAGGCAATAATTGTGCCTAACTGTTCTAAAGAATAATACAAATGTAAATTAAATCTCAATTGAATCCAAGTTTGTAAAAATGGTTAACACTCGATTAACAAAAGGAGGATAACTCTCTTAAATAAGAATTGTACTTGATAAAAATTGTTATTGGAAATTAAGGTCTTTAGTGATCACACTATTCCTCAAACTATCTAAAGTCGAGTCTCTGAAAGGAATATCGGTTCTACGGTCAACAGATTTACTTCCAAAAATTCCTAATCCTTCACTTAAATTTGAGAAGGTAGGGATCTCACCACTACTTGTTATACCAAGATTTGCTTGCCCAACTCTAATATAATCAGCTACACCTCCATTACCTGACACCAATTCAAACTCAGCCAAATTCATAAATCTAGTTATATCATTATTGGTTTCCAAAGCTCCTTTCAAAAATGCATAGAAAGACTCACCTTCCACTTCTAATTTTACTCTATCTGAATTATTAGCTACTTGCCATCTTATTGCTGTGTCACGAGTATCTCCATTATTATTAAACTCTGTAACATTGAATATAAACGCCGCTGAATATACCGTTGGATCGGCAGTTGTCCAATTGAGAGAAAGTTTCTTGCCCCGTTCGAAATTTAAGTTATTAGGAGTAACAAAAAATGGCTTCTTAAAAATATCCGTTATCGATGTTACGAGCCTTTCTTCAAATACCCCTCCTATTTCTAATGAAATAGAATCACCAACTGACATTGGAAAATCTACCGTATTTACCTTGTACAAATAGTTAGGAGACGTAGCAAACACTCCTTCAGTTCTTGAATATCCTTCATCATCCCCATCTACTCTTTGTAAAATAAAATCCGCACCAGTATTCTTATTAATTAGTTTTACTGTGATATTATCATAATAAAGAGAATCCGGGTTTTGCGCTATTTCATTTGCAGATATTGCTCTGTCGGCAAATGCTCTTTCTACGCGGATATATTGAGATGTATCTGTTCGATCTAAAAGGCCATATACTATGGGCACTTCTTTAAAGTCGGCAACAAGGTCTAACTCATTGTCACAACTCATAATGAATAAAACCACAAAAAAACCTAATATATATCTCATATTGAAATGTTCATTTTACTAATCGGTCACAAAAGTACTCTTTTTGATTCACAATGAACAGTCCTTCTTGTCATTATATTGTCCGCTTCAGGTAAATAAAATAATCAATTTTGGCCGTGACTTCAACACAGAAAATAAACTTAATTAAGGTCGAATGGTAATCCTGCAAGATGCGAATATTTTACTTTCATTTTTTGATTTCAGTTCAGCATATCGAGCATTATCCTTTTCACCAATTTGCACTTTCACTTCCTTATTTACCTCTATTTCATTTCTAAAATACAAAAGTAACTTCAAAATCTGTTGATCTTCAACACCAAAGGACTTATATGGCTCCAGCAAATATCTAACTAGAACAATATTATTTACATGATTATTCCAGTCAAGGTCGTATGGTCTTACTTTCCGTGTGTCGACAGTTTTCCAGTTTTCTGGGTGGCCCATCACATTGTCAGGTTGTGAAAGAAATTTTAGATCGTACGGGGTACTGATTTCAAGAATCTTGCTTGGAATCTTGGTTAACTTACGCGTATCAGTATTAATCAAAGTCCACATAGAAGAAGCTGTAGCTACCAATTTTTTCGATTCATTAAAAACAAGGTAATCTCTAAACGCAAAGAATTTATCAAATCCTGAAGGATAGGTGATTACTGTATATACATCATCTAACTGCAGCGGTTCGATGATATTTATTTCTTTTCTAATCAGTACCCAAGAAATGCGTTCTTCCTCCATATCCCATACACTCGTTTTAAGCGCTCTTGCATGTTGAAGGGAGCATTCTTGCATTGCCTTGAGCAAAGAAGGAATGGTTAGGTACTTATTCGCATTGACGTCATGACCGTTTACTTTATATCGGTGGGTATATACTAATGGGTTCTCCTTGCTCATGATTAAAAGTGATATGAGGCAGAAAGATATATAGAATCTGAAAACTAAATTGATTATTTATGGATTCAAATAAAGAAGCCCCACCGAAATGAGGCTGTAAGTCAATATTTCTCGACCAAATTAATAACGATGATTAAAAATAGGGCATCCGTTTGTTATTCATATTTATATCCAAGAGCTTTATAATCAATCATACTTAATGGAGTATTGCCATATTCCATCATTTGAGGGATATTTGGCCATTGATTATATGGATACATTTGATCGGTAAGGTTATATCCTTCAGGCGCACCTGATACTGGTTCATAAACATCAAAATTGTCACCTATCTCTTGCCAATCAGCATATAATTTATCAACATTACAGTGATGCATAAAGAACGCTGGATCATTTGGAGAAACATCTAAAGGCTCCATACTTCCTACACGGACATTATTAGGTACAGTATCTAATATTGTCGTATCACAATAAGAAATATAAGCTGACACTGGTACCATTTTAATTTCAGTTACAGGAACTTTAAAGAACCCTGCGATGTAATCGTGTCCAATATTGTGCATAGCTTGCAAACTATCACACGTTCCATCTGTAAATCCTTCCAAGCAAAATCTGAAAGAAGTATTTGGCATATCTGGAGCGGAACAATCCCAAGGAGCCATATCATACGTAGTTATATTTAAGCAATTTTCAACTTCTTGGGTTGTAGGTAATGTGACGGCATACCCAGGATAGTTAGTATAGTTAGGTTTTTCAATATCAATTGTAGCCCCAAAATTTCTTACCAACCAATATTCTGGATTTAATCCAACGTAGTTGGCACTTATTGTGAATAAATTCACTTGCCAGTTGTCCTTTCTAAATGGTCCATCATTCAAGGCATATTCTTCACTAGGATCTCCATCACCTCCCATGAGAGCTGTTGAAAATGTAGCATCAGTACTTTCTTCAGATGTCCAATCCCAATAAGGTAGCGCTATATCCTTGCCACTCACCTCACTCAATGCTTCTTCATATAATATCAATAACTTACGATGCCAAGCTGGAAAGGCTGGATTCATATGTGCAACTCCTTTACCCGTGCACTTTGTTCTTTCCACCGACATTTGGTGCCATCTTACAAATGTGTCATAATACGATAATGTATCAGTATATGGAGATGGTGTTGCTTTTAGTGTCAAGATTGCATTGGTATAATCTGACATTTCTTCTGCCGTTAAATCTTTTGCATTTTTTCGAATCTTGAGGTTGTCTTCCATCTCTTCCTCTTCCATCTCTTCTTCCATCTCTTCAGGATCATCATCCTTACAGCTAGGGAGGACAACAGTGAAAATCAATAAGGCAAAGAAAAATCGGAGGCTAAAATCACGAAAATTGAATATCATCTTTTTGGTTTTATTATTTTTAATAAGGGTTTGAATAACCTAAAGTTCAATTATTTTTGAATATCACAATAGAGTATTTACACCTGATTATAAAGTAAGTGGTTTCTCAAGGTAAAATGTTCCTACTTTTTAAAATGGGTCATATTTACTTCAAACCATGATTTGGTGCTTCAATGCATTATTCCCAATATTTACATTTAGATTTACAAAAACGAAATCAGAAAATTTCATAATCACCATTGCCTAAAAAAGAAATCATAACAGAAATAGAAGGAAGAAGACTTAAGCTCTCAAATCTTCAGAAGGTTCTATATCCTGAGGCAGGTATCGTGAAAGCTGAAATAATCAACTATTATATTACTGCAGCTCCCTATATCTTAAAATATATCAGTGGAAGGCCTTTGACTTTGATTCGTTTCCCAGACGGCATATTGTCAAATCGATTTTATTCTAAAAACAAACCAAACTGGGCTCCACAATGGGTCGCTTCTGTAAAAGTTGATAAAGATGATGATATAACATACATCATGGCAAATGAGACAGCAACTCTTGCTTGGACTGCAAATTTAGCTGCACTAGAATTACACCCAATGCAGATAAAGTCAAATCATCTCAATTTTGCTGATCACTTTATTTTCGATCTTTACCCCCCTGAATCAGCTGGTTTTAATGTTGTGAAACAATTGGCTTTGAATCTAAAACCATTTTTAGAAAGTTATGGTTATCATCCTTTTGTAAAAACGAGTGGAAGTAAAGGATTGCATATTTATGTGCCGATTGTACCACAATATGACAAATCAACTTTATTGATTACTGTAAAAGCGCTAGCAAAAGCATATATCAAACAGGATCAAAGTGTAACGCTCAAAATGAGTAAAGAAAAGAGAAAAGGCAAAGTACTTTTGGATATTTATAGAAATCACAAGTCACAAACATGTGTTGCACCCTATAGCACTAGAGGCAAAACAGGTGCACCAGTCTCTACACCGATCAATTGGGATGAGTTACCAGATTTGACTTCTTCTAAGGCATTTGACATTCATAGCGTATTAGAGCGGCTAAAAACTGTAGGTGATCCATGGGAATCATTCTATGAACATGCCGTCCAATTGCATGATCAATCTAATATATCAGCTAAAAACCTAACTAAATATGCTCATAAGAGAGACTTTACAAAAACAAATGAGCCCGATACAACTCCTGAATTAAATACACCTAATAATAGATATGTGATTCAACTTCATGATGCATCCAATCTACATTATGATCTTAGGATTGAAGATGAAGGAGTTCTTCAAAGTTGGGCTATCCCAAAAGGTCTTCCAACTAAAAACGGAATTAAACGGCTGGCAATAGAAACTGAACCCCACCCTATCAAGTATTTATCATTCGAAGGGGTGATTCCAAAAAATGAATATGGTGGTGGGAAGATGTGGATCTTCGACGCAGGTGAGTATGAGTATATTAAAAAGAAAGAAAAGAAAATCAAAACCCGTCTGACCAAAGGCAAAATAGAAGGCACATTCAACCTGATAAATACAAAAGACAGTCAGTGGTTGGTTGATACGGATATTGAAGAAAGCAAGATCAAGAGCCTTAAATATGTTTCACCTATGCTTGTTTCAATGGGAGATAAAATACCTAACAATGCAAGCTACTTTCATGAAATAAAATGGGACGGAATAAGAGTACTACTTCATAAAAAAGGTAAATATGTAAAAATCAGTTCTCGAAATGGCAATGACCTTACTGATAAATTTCCACTTATTGTAGAATCATTCTCTACCCAAGAACCACAAGAAATAATAGCTGATGGAGAAATCGTCGCATTAAATTCAAATGGAACTCCTAATTTTAGTAAAGTAATTGGAAGAATGTACTTAAAAGGGAAAGATGCTATTGCAAAAGCTGCTAAGAAAACCCAAACTGTTTTCTATGCATTTGATTGTTTGTACTTAGACGGATTATCGATAATGCATCTTCCATTAGAGAGGAGGAGAGAATGGCTGAACGTTAACTTAAAATTTGAAGAACACATCCGATATTCTCAATCGTTTGAAGACGAGGAACAGCTCTTTGAAGCTATTAAAGCGCAAGGTATGGAAGGAATAATGAGTAAACTTAAAGGCAGTAGATATGATGCGGGCAATCGATCAAAATCATGGCTTAAAATCAAAGTAAGCGAAACAGATGAAGCTTTAGTTGTAGGATACACTAAAGGAAAAGGAGGTCGGTCTTCATTATTTGGATCTTTACATCTTGCCAAAATGGAAGCTGGCAAATTAGTGTATTATGGAAAAGTAGGGACAGGGTTCGACCAAGCAAAAATCAAGAGTTTATTAAAGTTACTTAAAGATGTTTCCGCCACCAAAAAACCAATCACAGAAACTATAGAAGATGATCAAAATACGATATGGGTAGATCCTATCTATGTTTGTGAAATAAAATATGCATCCATGACTAGTAATAATACGTACAGAGAACCTGTATTTTTAAAAATGAAAAAAAAATCAACCAGAAGTATAATTGATTGCCATAATTAGATGAATTTCACCATAAAACATATTATCAACCTATATCTCTATAGCAGCTTGCATATTAGTTTGTGCTGTGCATTTCTATATCTATTTACAATTAAGAGGTTCGATATTGAAGTTGATCATAATTATTTGATTTTTATAGTATCGAGCACCATTTTTACCTATTCTATACATCGAATAATTGGGATGAATAAGGTTCGTAAATTTGAACATCAAGGAAGATTTGCAGTAATCTCAGAATATCGTGCGCATATCATTGTATACGCTATAGTTGGGGGATTGGCTTGTACATATACTTATTGGGGATTTTCATTCTCTAGGATAAAATTACTATTACTTGCAGGAATCATTTCTATCCTTTATACTTTACCCGTCTTTGGAAAATCAAAGCGCCTAAGAGACTTCTCCTTTGTAAAAATATTCTTAATTGCCTTTGTTTGGGCTATCGTTTCAGAATCAATACCCCTATACGAATCCGGAATTAGTTTTAAAATCATCGTACCTCTATTCTTAGAAAGGGTTCTCTTTTTTATTGCAATTACAATTCCATTTGACATTAGAGATATAGAGGTAGATAGAACAAATAATGTTAAAACTATACCTTCAGCATTGGGAAAAAACAATTCAATTTTCTTGGCAATTAGTCTTTTACTATTTTGTATCGTTATTGAAATTTATCTCAGCTACAATAATCTTTTTACTGGTTTCAATTCAGCAATTATAGCTTATGTGATAACTGGAATTTCGATTTATTTTGTAAAGGATAAATCAGATGACTATTACTTTAGTGGACTGATGGATGGAACCATAATGTTGCCGTTGATATTACTACAATTTCTTAATTAGCACAACATTCCATCAGGCTCTCATAATCTGGTCTATCTGCTGCGGAGGAATGAATATAAGAGTCAAGTACTTTCCCGTCTCTCAGAAGAAAAACTCCTGGCATTTGGAATCCATCACCAATTTGGCGTATTCCAATTGGAATACCTTTTACTGTAGTTTGGAATCCTCTAATAAAATTTTTCAAACCAAAAAGTTGGCTAACTGAACCCTTTCCAAGCCCAAAAGAAGCATATAAACTACAACTCGGGTCAGAAATGTTCTCAATTCCAGCTACATTGAATTTTTCAAAGTACGTTTCCGCTATTTCAAAATTAGACATATGCACCAGAATAACATTGATATTCCTATTCGCCCATTCTTCATTTTTCTTACCTATGTCGAGCATCGCTTCTTTGCAGAACACACAGCCGAAATGCCTTAAAAACACAAGTAATATTGGTGTCTCAGAAGATGCATCGATAAGGCTTCTTCCCTTATTAGTTACAATATTAGTTATATTATGAATGTTGTGCATTAAGTATATAGTTGATCCAAATAAAAAAATAACAGTTTTAATAGAATAATGTTTGTTGCGACTTAAACTATTGTTCAATGATAACAAATTTGTTGTTCTGTATATGAATCGTTTTCAATACTATTGAATTAATTTGGTCTTGCTGATGACCATTCGTTCATTTAACAATACTTAGAAGAAGAAGAAGAAGAAGAAGAAGAAGAAGAAAATCCTTTATACTGGTACATTCCTCATTTGTAACTCATTTGTAACTCTCATATCTCATCTTTGCATTATCATTTAAAAACAAACAATAAAAAGTTAAAAATGGCTATTAAAAATTCGAACCTAAACATGTTAGTAAAAAATAAGAAAGCAATATTCAAATTTGGTTGTGCAGTGCATGATGAAATTATTGAAGCTTCAAACCTAGTGATAGATGAGACTGTAAATACAGTTACTAAGTCTCAGAAGATAGCTGGTAAAATCATCAAAAATGGTGAACCTATCGTAGCTAAGCAAGTAGAAATGACTATTGACACGATAGCAGAGGTAAAGAAATTAGCTGTAAAGGGTGGTAAAAGAGCCCTTAAGTTAATCGGAATGACTAAAGAGTTCAACTCATTTACTAAGACGATCAGTAAGAAAGTAGACGCTATGCCTACAGCTGAAGACTTGATCGATAATGCTAAAGATTATGTAGCCAATGCAAAAAGTGATGTAGAAAAAACGATCACTAAAGCAACTGACTCTATTATGAAAGTAGCAGCAACAGCTGAAAAAACGATCGAAGCTAAAACAGCTGAAGTTACTAAAAATATAAAGACTACTGCAACAAAAAAATCCCCAGCTAAAAAACCAACTACAGCTAAAAAACCAACTACAGCTAAAAAAGCAATAGCAAAGACGGTTAAACCTGTAGCAAAGAAAACTGTAAAAGCAGTAGCTAAAAAAACAGCAGTAAAAAAAGTAGTTAAAACAGTAGCTAAAAAAGATATTGCAAAAGTCACTAAAGTTGTAGCAAACGTAGCTCCTAAAAAAGTAGTTAAAGCTGAATCAAAAACAGATTTGACTAACATCAAAGGAATCGGACCTAGCTTAGCGGACATTATGACTGCAAATGGTATCAAAAACATCGCTCAACTTAAAGTAGCAACTCCAGCAGCTTTAAAAATAGTTGCAACTAAAGCTGGAAACAGATACGCATCATTCGATACGAGTCTATGGGTAGAAGCTGCAAAGACTGCAAAATAAACTTGGGAGATTTTAATTTAATTAATCAAAAAAAATAACCAGAAATGGCAAATAATAAATCAAACAAAGTAGCAACCACATTCGTAGCAGCTGCAAAAGAAAGAATAGTAATGTTTAATAAATTCGTAATTGATACTGCAGAAGATGTTGTAGATATGGGAATCAAAAGAACTGCAGATTGGCAAGTAGTTGCTGAAAAAGCAATCCAAGGCGGGCTAAAAGTATCAGCAAAGCAACAAGATCTTGTTTTTGACACATTAGAGTCTGTAAAGAGTCAGATCGTAGCTGGTAAAAAACAAATGACAAAATTGTCAAAATAAGATTCCACTTAGTAAGTAGATAGTAAGTTTTTTAAGTAAATAGATTGTAAAGGTCAGTGCTCAATTGAGTTCTGACCTTTTTCGTTAATTAGTTGTTAGGTATTCAGCAATTATATCTTAGACAAATTAGTTCGGTTAAATTCACCTTTGAGCATTTTGTCCTAGACAAATTTAAAAAGAAGTAATATATTGAGCTAATATACAAATACATCAATGTCAAAAATAGAAGACAAGATAAAGAGACCTTCCCTAATATGGAGTCTAACAGAAGCATCCCGAGCTTTATTCGAATTGGGAATCCACTTTCCTTATCGATGGGCAAGTAGATTGCCAAAAGATGGAGATAAACATCCTGTTTTGATCTTACCGGGGTTCTTAGCAAGTGACAGATCAACAATCCCATTAAGAAAATTCATCTTCAATCTAGGTTATACTGTATATGGATGGGGAGAAGGTCGTAACCTTGCTAGTGTGGAATATCTCGACTTATTGATATCTCGAGTCGAAAAACTATACGCTCAACATGGTCAGAAAGTAAGTCTTATTGGATGGAGTCTCGGCGGAGTATTTGCAAGGCAAATTGCAAAAGCTAGACCCCACATGATCAAACAAGTAATTACTATGGGTTCTCCGTTTAAAGGAATAACAAAGCCCAATAATGCTAAGTGGATGTACGATCTGATTACAAAAG
This sequence comes from uncultured Saprospirales bacterium, assembly GCA_913061325.1. Lineage (GTDB taxonomy): Bacteria > Bacteroidota > Bacteroidia > Chitinophagales > Saprospiraceae > CAJXUU01. The sequence goes on from CAJXUU010000130.1 coordinate 12,382, forward strand.
GAGAAGGTACAGCGCGAGTGGACCCAGATTTGATAAAAGATATACCGCTTCCTGCACCTTTGCCTACAACAGCAATATACTCTAAAGAAGATGGTGTTGTGCCCTGGGAAGTTTGTCTTGAGCAAGTTGAAACAGCTATCCATCAAAACATACAAGTAAGAGGTAGCCATCTTGGTCTTGGTGTAAATCCAAGTGTATTATGGATCATCGCGGACAGACTTAACCAAAGTGAAGAGGACTGGAAACACTTCGCACCTGGCACCAGACTTGAAGATTACTTCTTCTACCCTAGCATAAAATCTGCAAAAAAATTACAAACTCAAATCCAAATATAAATTGATCAATCAACTCATCTCAAAGCTCAATCTACCTAATGTAAAGCCTGTTTCTGGAATGGATGCAACTTTCCTATATGGTGAGACACCAACAAGTCCAATGCACGTAGGAAGTGTAGCTATATTGGAAGGGTCTCTTGCATACAAGGATTTCAGAAAGTTGATTGCATCGAGGATTCATCATATTCCTAAATTCAGACGGAGATTAATGCATGTTCCTTTCAGTATAGATCACCCATATTGGGTAGATGACCCTGACTTCAATATCGATATGCATATCAATCATATCGCACTACCAAAGCCTGGAGATTGGAAGAAATTGAGAAGAATGGCCTCTAAGATATTCAGTGAACCATTGGATCCTTCTCGACCTTTATGGGAGTTTACTTTTGTGGAGGGATTAGATAATTTGTCACAAGTCAAGCCAGGATCTGTTGCTATCATATCAAAGGTACATCACGTTGCTATAGATGGCATGGCGGGTGCTGGATTACTTGCTGTATTATTTGATTTTGGACCAGATGCAAAACCGATTCCTGAACCAAAACCATTCAAACCAAAGCCACTACCAAATGAATTAAGTTTGATATTAAAAAGTACGATTGAATTTGCCACATCCCCGCTTAAGTTTCCTAGAATAATAAAAGATACTTTGGAAGCTACCGTTAAGACTGGATTTGTGACCCGTGCTCAACATCTTGACTTACCTACTGCCCCATTTACCGCCCCTAAAACTCCATTAAACGGTATTATAGCATCTGAAAGAAAATGGAACACTTCTATCATCTCTTTGGAAAGAGTGAAGACTTTGAAGAAGATCATGGGCACAACAATTAATGATATCTTATTAGCCATCTGTGCTGGAGCCTTAAGGAGGTACCTTTTAGAAAAGAAGAAGCTGCCTAAAAAGCCATTGGTCGCCATGGTGCCCATCAGCACTCGAAAAGAAACCGATGGAAATGATGGTAATAAACTATCTGCTATGTTAGTACAACTTGCTACTCATATAGAAGATCCTATAGAACGATTAGAAAAGATTTATGAGAACACCATAAAAGGAAAGACATACCAAGGAGCCGCTAACGTAAATACGCTCTCTAATCTAGCTGAGACTGTACCATTTGGTGTAGCCAATCAAGCTGCAAGACTGTACTCTAGATATCATATTGCCAAAATGCACAATCCTGTGTTCAATGTCGTGATTACGAATGTTCCAGGCCCTCAGATACCAATCTACCTTCATGGTCATAAGCTCCTACATATCATGGGAATGGCACCTATTATAGATGGTATGGGGTTGATCATTACTATCCTAAGTTATGATGGCGAGATTACCATCAGTCCAACTTCTGATAAGAATTCTATTCCTGATATGACACTTTTCTCTAAGTATATTCTTGATTCCGCAAATGAACTAGAAGGACTCATACTAAAACAGAAAAAAGAGATCAAAGAGAAAAAGGAAAAAATTAAATATCCTAAGGCTAAAGGTGCCAATGTTTCAACTTACTTCACTAAGGTAAGGAAGTTTATCAAAGCAAACCCAGATGCTTTCAAAGGACTAGATGGTAAAGTCCAATACTTAATAAAAGGACCAACTTCATCAGAATATGTACTTAATCTAGATGCAACTCCTCCCACGCTACGAAAATCTAAGACTGAGAATGCAAATTTAACGCTAACAATGCAAGACATACATCTTAAAAAAATAGAAGAAGGTTCTTTAGATTATGAATCTGCAATGATTCAGGGCAGATTGGTTGTTACTGGAGACGAAGCGCTCGCGAAGAAAGTTGCTGAACTAATGGTGAAAGTTTAACGGATTTTAGCTAAATCGATCGCTTTTATCATTTTTAGTCTGTTATCGTTTACAATCGCCTAAACTCGTGTGTAAAACATATTGCACAAAAAGAAAGAATAAGCATTATTTTGATCTGGCCGTTTTTTAAATTGGAAGCTAAAAGTGAGTGCTATTGATCGGCTTTCGAAGGAAACGAGCAAATGATCGGCTTTCGAAGGAAACGAGCAA
>CAJXUU010000131.1 GCA_913061325.1 uncultured Saprospirales bacterium
CTTTCATCTTTTTTGTGCAAAGATAATTGAAATGGAATTTGTCGCACTAAAGTGCATGGATTTAAACCTAAATTGAGACCATTAAATGGTTTTGGTTCGTTTACCTTGCAAGCTTGACAATAAGCAATCGTTTTTTGTCCGTTTTCTGCGAAAGCCGATCAATTGTTGTCCGTTTTCTGCGAAAGCCGGCCAATATGCCAGCCGATAACAAAATTACAATTATATATGAAATGTTTATTTTCTATTATTATCACCTTGTTATCTCTAAATCTAAATGCACAATTAGAAAAAATTGGTGCTTATGGTGGAACATCACTAGTTGTAAATAAATACCGTACTCAAGAAATCTCGAAAATAAATGGTCCAGCCTTCTTTAGCCTTCGTCAAAGATTTGGAGCAATGGCTTCATTCTATAAAGACGGAAGGTTTTCTTATGAAATTGGATTATTAGCTGATGTTCATAAAAAACCAGGAAGCAAACGTAAAAGTTTTAAATATGATGATGGCCTAAAATTCAATCTTGTGGATCATAAATATGTCAATCTTGGCATTCCTCTGAGTATAACTATGCGGACTAATACAGCTCGGAATTGTGTAACTTACTTTAAACTGTCACTCATTAATCTATTCACTGTTTATAACAACCGACATGTTGCTAATACATCTATACCTGATAGATTAGCACTGATTCCACCTTCACTAAAAAGTACGATTACTGGATTATCATACTATAGTACAGATATCGATTTTGGGTTTGGCACATTCTGGTATCTTAAGAAATACGGCTTAAAACTCTGACTCAAACCAAAAATCACAATAGCACAGTATAGGGGTAAAATGCAAGTGAATCACTTACCTGAAAGAGAGATCTTTATTCCTGAATTTAGTATTCTTACGAGTTTGGGTTTTGAGGTAACTATCTATAAGGATATGTTTTAGATTAAATTCGTGTCCTCATATTTAAATTCTAATCTGAGGCATCGAGAACACTTTAACACCAATTCATATCAGCTAACCTCTATCATAACATCTTTCCATTTTATGTATAACGAATATGATGCTCCGATTGCAAATTATTGTAAAACCAATACTATTATCATAATCGCTCCGCACAATTCTATTTTTATGTCCAAGAAAATATTTAAAAGACAGGAGAATGGGTTGCACAAGAAACACTCGTTTAACAGTCTATTTATTCAAATACCAATATTTCCATCCGCTTTACTGATCACATCACTTTCAGGACCACTTTTGAAAAAAGCTGGCTCGCCACTGTCCTTATAGACACTATGTCTTAATGCTCTTTCATCACCTTCCACAGTCACTTCTTCATAAGAGTCTGATATTTCTGTAGTGAAACTTGAAGTATGGACAGAACATTGCCCTGTTACATTCTTACTCCATAACTGAGTAGAAACCGAAGCTGTTACCGTTATCGTTTTTGTAACCACAATTGCTTGTATTTTTTCCAGAATAGGAATGTAAGTTGTATTTCCAGAAGTATCCGTAACTTCTTCTTGTCCTGTTTCGATTTTTTTTGTCTGACTATCTCTATATTCGCTTTCTGATGTAGAAAAGGAAACATACCCATGGTCGATGCGGATATCATCGTCAGGTTTAAAATTAGCCCCTCTTGGTAATGGTTTTAAGAATAATCGACGTCCAATATTTCCATAATCTGAAATGTAATAAACTATCCCATTTTGATATGCATCTTCCTTATCGTCTGCTAAACTAGGAAAGAAGCTCTGACCTTCATGTTTTTCACCATTCTTAAAGCTATAGTATGCATTTCTAGATTGCAATTTTTCTTTTCCACCATAAAAATCATCTAAATAATCATGGCCTTCATCGTAATAATGTTCTGCAATTTAAAAATCGATGTCCTTTTTTGCTGTGCATAATTCATCGTATGGTTCACTTATTGAACCCTTCAAAAGTATATTGGCCTCTCCTATTTCCTCTAAAGTCTTGTAAAGTTTTGTTTGGGCATTAACCCAGTCTTTTGTTTTTTCACTATTGGACTTTATCTCAGCAAACCTTAAAGCAGCAGCCACCCTAAGTTCAGTAGACTTCTCTATCACCTTAATATTCTGTGCAACATTTTTGCGCTTCTTAATTTCTTTAACAGCTCTATTGAAAGCTTGATCGCAATCTCCTTTTTCTAATAATTGGGTCGGAGATTTACATGATAAAATGCATAATGCTAATAGAGAGAAGTAGATGAGTTTCATAAATTGAATTATACTGCGATCTCTAAATTAAAAATAATAAAGCAACTCACATAATTCACCCTTGACCTTAACAGGAATCTAGGCACTACTTTTCACTTTCACCGCCCTGCTCCGACTAGTATTGATAAAATATACACCAGTTAATAACACTAATGCGGCTAAAATCGCTTGATTGGTAATAACTTCATCGAGAATCCACCACCCTAAGATCATAGCCACAATAGGGTTGATATATGTGCTGGTTGCTACCTTTTCAGGAGAGACAGTTAGCAGCAAATAGTTGAAAGAAGTAAAAGCCACAATGCTTCCAAATGTAATCAAATAGATCATAGAATAAATAGCATTATTACTCATAGTAAGCACACCTTCCCTAGGTTCTCCTAGAATAAAACTTAATATTAGCATCATTCCTCCCCCAAATAGCATCTGATAACCTGACTTGATAAATGAGTTCTTTGGAAAATCCGCTTTTGAAACAAAAATACTCCCATATCCCCAACAAATTAAAGCAATGAATACAGCTCCAATGCCCAACCATTTATTCGGCCCTGCATTAATTTCACTCTGACTGATAAGTAAGTATAGGCCAAGTATACCTAAGGCTACACCAAACATTGATTTTAAATAAATGGGTTTCTTTTCTAGGAAATAGAGCATTATAATTAGTATCAAAGGCTGTGCAGATATCAGTAATGCTTCGAGACTACTATCTATAAATTGCAATGCCCAAACTGCACATCCATTTCCAACGGTAAGAAAAAGAAAACCTGCAAATGCACTATTTATCAACTGTTTTTTACTCACTGACCCCAACTTGCCTCGAACAGCTGCAATCACAAAAATGATAACCGCTGCTGTAACAAAACGAATACCTGCCAATAGAAATGGAGGTAATTCGGCGACTAAAACTTTATTGAACATGTAGGTGGAACCCCATATAATGTATATAGAAATAAACGCCGCTATAACAAGTGGTAAGTTTTGATTCTTTGTGGTTTCCATAGTGTGATTTACATAACAAAGATTAGTAAAAGAATCATGAATCGATCTTTAATTTGGCTATTTATTTTGAAATATACCTACAAATTAATTTTGAGGCAGTATCACAATTTGAGTATCTTGAGAATAAGAAAAAGAGAACATATAACTAATATTCATAAAGCATTGATTTACTTTTAATTATAGCAAAAAATAGTCATTTAAAATTTTATCACTTGGTTCTCTTACTTTCCGCTTGGAAATGCCATCTAATCTTGGTATTTTTGAAGTTATATTAAATTGTCAACCATTGAAAAAGCTGATTCTTTTATTAACATTCACAATTCTATTCTTTGCGGGATATGGTCAAAGTTGTGAAGTTGGAGGATCATTATTTTCGACTTTCGAAGATATTCAATTGTTATTGGACGAGAATAATTGTGGAAGTTGTCATGCAGAAGGAAAATCAGAAGCCAATTGGAACTATGACTCTTATGCTTCATTCATAAAAAATGGCGATTGTAATCAACCAATAATTATTCATGGTAACGCATCTGATAGTTACCTATACAGTGTGATATCAGGAACAGATAAACTTTGTAGTGAATCAGCACCTACTCATAAACTATCAGAAACAGAGTTAGATAGAATAGAAACATGGATAAATCAAGGTGCGCCTGAGCATTGTCTTCCGCTTTATCCTGAAGTCAAAGCAATTTTTGATTCTAACAATTGTCAGAGTTGTCATGCGCAAAGTAATGCCCTTTGGGATTACACTACATATCAAAGTATATTAGGGCTTAACTCAGACAACAACTGTGGTGAGACAAAAACAGTGGCTATTGGCAATGCGAGTTTGAGTCTCCTCTATGACAAGATCAATGATGATGGCCAAGTTGAGTGCGGTGAACCAATGAATGGTGCGTCTTCACCTTTATCTGCTTTAGAGATAGCAAAAGTACGTGATTGGATAAATGGTGGAGCAACAGAATCTGCTGCTACACTTCCTGTAGTTTTAACAAGTTTCGAATCTCATGAAACAGACATGTCTGTCACCCTTAGTTGGACTACAGAAATAGAAATTGCTACTGACAAATTTTCAATAGAGCACAGTACAACAGGAAGAGGATTTGAGGAAATAGCGGAAGTTAAATCAACGGGTACAAATGGATCTTCATCAAGTTATTCATATAGACATGACTCTCCTTCTTTTGGAGAAAATTACTACAGATTAAAAATGATTGATCTAGATGGATCGTTTAACTACTCTAACATAAGATTGACAAGACTAGAGGTAGAAACTGCCGAGATGAGTATTTCTCCCAATCCTGCAATGAAGTCGGAAAGACTTAAGGTAACTTGGTATCCCCAAAAAGGTCAAGAGCAAGCATATCTCAATATTCTAGATCCGAATGGAAAAAACCTTCATAGAAAAATTATATTTGAAGGAACCAATTATGTTCGGCTTCCTGCACTGATCGAAGGAATTTACTACGTTTTGATCGAAGATTATTTCGGTGGCTTCTTATTAGAAAGAGTAGTGATAATTAACTAATCTTACACTTTCAAATCTAACAAAACAAAATCTGCCATATGGATAGTACTACGATATACGGAAGGAATCCTGTTATTGAAGCCTTGGAGAAAGGTAAAAAGATAGAAAAAGTATTCTTACAGAATAATCTTACAGGAGATTTCGAAGTACAAGTCCGTAATGCTTGTGAAGAAAAAAACATACCTCTTACTAAAGTACCACCAAGAAAACTTAACGATCTAAGTCGCAGTCATAATCACCAAGGTATAGTAGCTTATATTTCTCCTGTTGTTTATACTACAGTAGACAAATTGGTACCACTGCTGAAATCAGAAGGTAAAATCCCATTACTCGTGGTTCTTGATGGTGTAACCGATGTAAGAAATATGGGTGCCATAGCAAGATCAGCAAAAGTATTCGGTGCACACGCAATAGTAGTACCTGCAAAAGGATCTGCAAGAGTGAGTGAGGAGATGGTAAAGTCATCTGCAGGAGCTATTCTAGATATAGCTATATGTAGAGAGAATAGTCTTCCTATAGCCATCGAAACACTACAGATGATGGATGTAAAAGTGTATGCATCTGATATTAATGCTGCCAAAACAATAGCAGAACAAGACCTTAAAGGACCTACTGCCATAGTCATGGGTTCTGAAGACAAAGGGGTAAGCCGAAAAGTAATACAAATAGCTGATGATACCATTAAAATCCCTCAAGCGGCAAGCTTTGATTCATTGAATGTAAGCGTTGCGGCAGGAATTATTTTATATGAAGTTCTGCTTCAAAGAGTTTAAAAGCTAATTTAAAAATGCAATAAAGCCTCAATGAACAGCTCCTTGAAAACATTAACCAAACTACAAGAGCTCGACGTAAGAAGAGAGGAGTATAAGGTAAAAAAAGACAAGTGGCTACTCGCCTACTTTTTAATTCCTGGCTTAATTGTTTTAGCTAGTGCATTCACTGGTGTATTTCCTTTGATGTTTGGAGCTGGCATAATTTTAGGTGGAATCTCTCGTGCGTTATATAAATACAACTTCAAATCTCCATTTCGTGTTTTAACTGAGCAAGTAAAAGAGGCCCTCCTTGGTGAATTCATAAAAATATATCATCCGACTATTTCTCATAAATATGTAGGACCTGACCATCTTGCTAAATCGATAATAAGATACTCTCGTTTAATATCCGCTGATAGATACAATGAAGAAGACGCAATAACTGGCTCAAAAGGAAATGCTGAGTTCTATATTTCAGAAATTAATCTAGAAGAAGAACGAAGTGATGACGATAGTACGTCCTATCATTCTATTTTCAAAGGATTATTATTCAAAATCAAATTAAAAGGAAGAGCATTCCCAAAGTCTCAACTGTACAGCCAACCCAACATGTTCAAACGATGGTTTGGGGATATCCGTAAAAATGAAGAGTTTGGTTTTTGGTATGAAACAGAAGATGAAAGTAAATTCCAATCAGAGATGCAATCTTTATTTCCATTTATAAGGCACTTAGCTAAGAAAGGAGAAGTAAGAATAGCAGCACTCGGCGATGAGGTCACAATATTAATGGAATCAAAAATGAAGTTCTTGGATGATCCCAAATTTTCGATCAACAAATCGTTTGAAGATGAGGATTACTATGTTAAGATGAGTCAGCAGATGAATTCACTTTTATACATCATAGACTCATTTACAGATGAGTTAACACCTCTTGAGATTGAAGAAGAATTGAAGTTGAGAGTTATGGAATATGCAAAGAAAAAGGAAATATGATAACTATGAATTCAAAACATACATTCGTTTCTCTTCCGCAATAATCTCTAGCTTTTTTTTACTTTTTTCGGCATCATGATCCAGCGTCGCTAATATTCTGAGTAACTGTTCTTGACCTGACTCTAAGGACATCAAAACGGTTTTTAGTTTATTCTTTAAAACCCAATCCGTTATCAAATTTTGATGGAATGAATCAACGAAGGAGTCATATTTATACATAATTGGAAGCTCATACTTATCATATATATCATTGAGCTCCTTATCCAATTTCTTTATTTGAACCTTTACTCGTACTGCATTATCAATTGCTTTGTTGAGTATTTTCTTTTTTGAGAAGGTAATTCCACTAAAAGAATAATTGCCAAAATCATCAATTTGGGATAGATAATGTTTAGCTTTCTTTAAGTATTCACTAGTAGTTTTTACAGCGGAAATAGCCTCCTTTATTTCTCTTTGTAATAGATTAAGGCGCACAATTTCAACATTCATCTTTTTTATGACTAGTCCATGATCTTTATTATTATAAAGTAAATTTTGCTCTTTGAATTTTAAATAATAATCACGTTGTTTTTTGAGACCCTCAATATCTAGTTCTTTCTTTTCAAGAATTTCCTTTTCAAATTTGAGAAGCTCTATTTCATGTGCAATAGCATTGTATTCTAAAACCGCTTGGAGATATTCTTGCCTTTCCGCTTCTAGTTCATGTTCGCGATCTCCAAGAATCTTCACAAATAAATAATGCTTAGACATCTTTTCTAGCTGAATCACATCTTGATGTTCTTTGTGCATAATTTTTTGATGGACCTCTAAATCGATAAAAAGTACTTCTAGGTCATGGCTAATAATTGCTAATCTATTCTCTTTTTTATTTGCTAAAAAATAAAGCTCCGCGAATCTCTCAAGCTTCTTATTTATATTATCCAGTTTCATTTAATGGCTTTCGTTAGCATGATTTTATTTCTTCAAAGATATACATCAGAGAGACAACTAAAAATGTATCAACAAAGGTACTTTGATTCTATCTTAAAAAATGAATATCAAGAAAAACTAAAATATCTGTCCATAGTTCATATATCCACAACTGATAAATATGAATGCTACAACACAAGACATTTTGCTTAGTCGACCGCCAAATATTGCGGTGATGAAGCACATGAAAAACCCAGCATATCGTCGTGTCAATACTAAAACTATGTTCTCCATTCAACGATATATTTTGAAAATAAATTTATTAAAAACGAAGCAAAAAAACCTTCTTGGGTCAAAAAGCATTTAATTTTATGATTATTATTTTACAAGGGCTATATTTGCATCTTTTAAAACGTTAGATTATAATTATAACATTACTGTTAAAAAACCATTATTTAATTTAAAACTATAATAACAATGAAAAGTATGAGAGAATTATCTAAATCATTATTTATGTTCATCGTGCTATTTGCAGGATTAGGAATGTTTGTTGCAAGTTGTGGAGATGACGATGAGGAAGAAGAAAAAAACCTGCCAGTTGCTAGTTTCACTTCAGTGGCTACAGAATTAGCGGTAGCATTTACTAATACTTCTACAGGAGGAACTTCATACAGCTGGGATTTCGGTGACGGAGGTACATCTACTGATGAAAGTCCATCAAATACTTATGCAGCTGCAGGGACGTATGCTGTTGTACTTACAGCAACGAATGATGACGGAAGTGACACAGCTGAAGAATCTGTAACGGTAGAGGAAACGGTAGTTGACGTTTGCGAGACTGCTGACAATACTGTTTCACCTGACATCAATTACTCATGGGCAACAGATACTGGAGATGCAACAGCTGATGCATTCTTTGAAGGATTTGGAGGTTACACAGCTGAGAGAGTTGACAATCCAGACATGACAGGTAACGAAAGCTGTTATGTTATGAAATTAACTAGAGGTACAGGATGTGAAGTTTGGGGAGGAGCTGGACAGCTATTAGCTGGAAGAGCTGACTTTTCTGCACACCCGACTACTATCACGTTAGATGTTTGGGGAGCAGCGACAGATGTTACTTTAGTATTTGAGAATGATGCTTACCCAGATAATACTCCTTTGGTAACTAAAGTAGTAGATATGACAAAGTCTGACGAGTGGGAGACATTAACATTTGACTTTTCTGATGATGTAAGTGGAAATACTTACGGTAATCTTATTCTTTACATCACTAGAAATGAAGCTGGATGTGCTGATGAAGTATACTATGTAGATAACTTAATCCAAGGATAAAATATAGTATCTAAGATTTAATTTGAGGATGGATATCTAACTAGATATCCATCCTTTTTTAATTTAGGTGCTCTGGGAGTTTACAGAATTGTGTAAAATTGTCCATTCACTACGTTCTAACAAATAATCAATCTTCTATACATGCCCACTTAAAATGATTTTATATCAACAAGTGGCAACTTAAATCCTACTACAACAATACAATCGAATGCCAAGAAATACTAAAATCTTTATCTATCACATCCATTTTCTTGACCTTTCCATCTTTTAGGCGTTTTAGTAATTCTAATTGTCTAGGTGATAGATATTCATTAGGCGACACTTGTTTTGAAAGCGCTGCATTCACTTTGAGCGCTTGTAGATTTGTCATTGGTAAATACCTGTAATCGGACTTATAGATATAGTACTTGGGTTCTCCGTCAGCTCTAAACTTCCCCTCACTTTTTGTTTTGATTTTGAATTTTTCAGCGGCTTTTTCTTCTCTTTTATCATTGGTGTATACTGCATCCGCACATTTTTGTTGTGATGCATAAGAAATCAGTTTCTCTTCTGATACTTTACTTGCATCGTATTTCACTTTCACAACTTCAGTACCATTCATATATCCTGCCCTGGTAGCAACTACTCCTTGAAGTCCCGCTAAGTTCTTCTCTCCAGACCAAAAGCAATACATAGACAAATGTGTCTCTCGCAGGTCCACCGTTGTTACTTCTTGATATAACAAGTCCAAATAGTCTGGGATCAACTGACCACTTTCTATTATACCAACACTAATAAATGAAATTAGATGTGCCATATCATATTTACCATTGAGTCTTTTGGTAATATCCTTTTCTGAATTAGGGTCAATAATTCTTGATACTGGATTATTCCAAGATGGTTCATCAAACTTCCATAAAATATCTCCATCTGATCCACCTTTATTGTTATAAATAGCGAGAGGAACGAAATAAGTCTCGATTGCTTCTACTACCAATGGGTGTGTCAATAAATCATTCCCATAATTTCGACATGTTGCACATCCGGGTACTTCTTGAAATAATATAAATACGGGTTTGTTAAGGCCTTTTGCTTTTGCAATTGCAGTTTCATAGGATCTATTCCAGTTCACATCTCCTAGCTCTTCAGGAAAGTCAGGCATGCTTATCCATTCTTGAGATATAAGAGATGAGCTTATAAAAAGTAGGCCTATTATCAAAGTGATATATTTATTCATATTATCCAATTAGATACTTAAAAGCAATTGGACTCAAATATATTTTAAAAATACATTAGGAAGCAGTACAATTGTCATTTTAAAAACAAATGCAAGACACAAAAAGACCTAAACACTATCAAGAAGGATCAAATCACTTTAAGGTATTTGACTACTTGCTCCATAAAGTCTTCTTTTCGTCTTCTAGCCACTGGAGCATTAGAACCATCACTAAGAATGACAGTACCATCTTTGAGATATCTGGTAATATGGGTATTATTAACTAAATGAGATTTATGTGTACTAAAAAAACCATAACTCTCAAGCATATTTCTAAATACTCCAAGATTATATGAACTTACAATTACAGTCCCATCTTTTAGAAATATTTTGGTGTATTTCTGCCAACCTTCACATCTTATGATATCTTCGATTTTCACAAATCCATATGCATTGGCACCAGGAATAGCAACTTTAGTATTCTGATCTCCGATGTGATTGAGATTATGCTTAAGGACTTTATATTTCGCTAATCTAGAACTATTTTCGATCCTTGCTTTGGCTTTTCTACTGCTTTTATTAGTCCTTCCGTTTGTACAGGCTTAAGGATGTAATCGACTGCACTTACTTTGAGCGCATCAAGTGCATATTCATTAAACCCTGTAACAAAGATGATTTCAAAATCAATTTTATGAAACCTAGATAACATATCAAAACCAGTTTCTCCAGGCATGGCAATATCTAAGAAAACAAGATCTGGCTTTAATTGAGTTATTTTTTCGAAGCCATCCTTTGCATCAACTCCTTGACCTAGAATGTTGACATCAGGGCAATATTGCTCAAGTTTTAGCTTAAGAACTTCTCGTAATTTTTATTCATCATCTATAATTAGTGCACTGATCATATGGCATAGATTAAATTACAATCTCAATATAAGCATAACTCACTCTCCATTTCTTTGGATTAAACGAATGGTCGATTTTAAGGGACAATCGGTAAGGGTAGGTTTTCTAAAAAAACAGTGGTATTCCAGTTAAGAAATAACACTGTAATATCTAGAAAGCAAGATACAAAACTATTAAAAGGGTAATTTGAGGTCGCTTCTGGTCTCTTAAATAATAAATTATAGTAACTTATCATAATATTTCAAACCAACGGTCGCATTTAAGGAACGGACGGTCAAGATGTAGATTATATGGTAAAATAGTGTTCCTAACAACTTTCAGTAACTATTCAGAAGATATTTTTTTATCTAAAAACCCTTTATTAAGCTTGTACTCTTTCGTTTCAGATTTGACTCTATTGGGTTTCATCACAAACAGTTCTCCATTATTTGTGATCGGAATTCCTCTTAATGGTGCAGTCAAAACCTTCTTTTCTCTCGAATTCAAATAAAACAGAATCCCTTCATCTTCTTTTACGGACATGACTATTGTACCATCTTTCAATTTACTTAGGTTTACTATATCCCTAACTTCTAAATTTTCATTATTTATTGCAGATATATCTATGTTGGTAAATTCTCGCCCATCATATCTTTGAATTGTATTTTTAAGAAGTAAAATAAAGTAACCCTGATCATCTCTTTTGATTTTATCTACTGTCCTATCTTTAAGTCCATCGTCTTTTTTCTATTTGTACAACTTCTATGATCTCCTGAGCAGAGCTACTTGTCCACAGGAAGGTTAGAAGGAGAATAAATATGAATGATCTCAAGGTGCTACGTTTAAAATTTAATACTCCTCACAAAATAATACATTAAAAGTAGATTAGGCTGTTCTTTGGATTATCGGTAAGTATTGACACATCAACGGTAAAAAATCGATGTTATAGAACCTTTTTATTGTAACAAAAGGAACAATTACATTTTGAGGTAGTATACATCACTTTTATTTCTTGCAATATCTCTGACTTCAAAGGCGCCACTTTGATTAGTACAATGTTCTATAAAGTCAAAGGTCTTGCATGATTTAGGCAGCCCAGAAAAAATCAAGGTGAATTGAGATTTTTTACCTCCAGAACAAATCTGCCAATTAGGATAATAGACTATATTTTCAATATGAACTAAATCACTGCAATGAGCTGAACCTTGATCGTATAAAAATGTAGTTGGCCATATTCTGATCCAAGTCTCTTGTCCACTAGGATTATTGACTGTAAAGTGAATAACTACTTGTCCCTTCTCCTCAATACTATGTTTGATCAGCTTTTTGATTTCTGGAGAAATATCAACATCAGGTTTTGTTACTACAGTAGCCATGCTAAATTTTAAATTAAAGTCAAATATATCCTTTTCTCAAAATAATAGAAAAGCAGATAAGAGACAATCAATATTGATTTCAAAAAAGCAAGGCATAATTATACCTACATTTGCTCGCTTAAAATAATAAATAAGAGATATGAACGAAGGAGTAAAAAAAATCATCTATTGGATCAGCACAATATTGATGTGTGGTATTTTTACTTTTTCAGCTCAAATGTACCTAAGAAACCCTGATATGGTAGCAGGTTTCTTTGAGATGTTGGACTATCCTACCAATCTTGTTTATCCTCTTGCTATAGCAAAGATTCTTGGCATTATTGCTGTGCTTTCTAATGTATCTAATGTACTCAAAGAGTGGGCTTATGCAGGTTTTTTCTTTGACGCTGTATTGGCTACTTTGGCTCATTATGTGGCAGGGCATGCAATATCAATGTCAGCTGCGGCAATTGTTTTGGTTGTTATTTCTAGGGTGTTTTGGGACCGAACTTCAGCGAAAGTAGCATAATCTTAAGTTTAAAAAATCAAGATACTTTTTATGACCATCAAAACCATCCGAAACCACAAACCCAAGATCATCATAACATTCATGCTCTTATCGGGATTTTTCATGATCAAACGTCAAATGGATGAATCAAAAAGGGAACGGAAACAATACTTCTATAATTATTCAGGCGAATTGAGCGGAGCGTTATCGTTTGATGGCAAGCTCTATACATTGGATGCCGGTTTTGTTACTTACGAATTTGAAAATGAGTCTTGTAGTGAAGCTTTAAGTAACTTAACAGAAGATGATAGGATAATAAAACAAAAGAAAACCAATCGATTTACAATAATAAAGGCAAGTGGAAAGAAGATTAGTTGCCGATAATTTAATGTGCCACAGTAACTTTTTAGGTAGTGGGTCATAAAGAAATAAATGTCAAACACCTTTTGAGGTTTCAGACATATTTGCGAATCAATCCATCTTATAATATCCTGTTTTTAGGTAACTTCCTTCAGGGAAAGTTACAGGATGGTCTATATCATGATATGTTTTTTCTACGAGTCTGTAAGATCGTGGGGAAGTATCAAATGCCGTTTCTATCATTTCAAAAAACTCATCTTTTTGTATTCGACTTGAACATGAAGCCATGATACACATTCCTCTTGTTGCTGTTAATTGAATAGCAAGTTTGGCCAATCTATCATAAGATTTTTTTGCAGCTGGTATGTCCGCTGCATTCTTAGCAAATGATGGTGGGTCAACAACTACTATATCAAATTTATTTCCTTGATCGATGAGCTGTTGCATGCCTTCGAAGGCATCCATAGCCATGGTATTATGAGGAGCGTTTTCTTTATTGAGGCTAACATTTCGACCTGCAAGAGCTATGGCTTGTTTACTTATATCGATACTTATTACTTCTTTTGCTCCACCAGCTATAGCGTGAGTCGAAAAACCTCCAGCATAAGAAAAAACATCCAAAACAGACTTTCCATTTGACATCTGCCCAACTTTATGTCTGTTCGCTCTATGGTCTAAAAAATAGCCAGTTTTATGTCCTTTGATTACATTCGCTATGAATCTGACTCCATATTCGTTGAATTCTATTTCTGGGTTTAGTAATTCTCCGTAAATCACATCTCCTTCATTAAGGCCACTACGATTAATATTATCTTTTTGGAGTAATCTTGATAATCTAAGCACAATTGATGAGCACCCCGTACTTTCAATGACCCCATCTAAAATCCAATGTAAATAAGGAAACCAAATAGCCGAGTATAATTTTACGACAGCAACATCTGCATACACATCACATATCAGTCCAGGCACTCCATCATTTTCACCAAACAATAATCGATACCCATTGGTCCCCGTTGCTAATAATGAAGCTCTCAGGTCAAATGAAGATGCAATTCGATCAATAAAAAAATCTCTGTCTATTTTAATGGATTGATTATGACCAAGCATTTTAATACGAATAGGCGAATATGGATCATAAAGCCCTAGTCCAATATATTTATTCTTCCTTTGATCAAAAATAATAGCAACATCTCCTGCTTCTCCTTCTCTATTTATTTTCACTATTGAAGACTCGAATACCCATGGATGTCCCTGTCTAACATAGGATTCCGCTTTTGACTTTAATTTGATAGCTAAGCGTTGAGGAGTATGTTCAGAAAAAAAAGGTTGGATCATACTGCAAATATGGTAGTAATTGTTTTAAATATTGGATTAGAGTAATCATTTCTGAATCAAAAAGTATTTAGTAATAGTAATTTTGTATCGTTTAGGGAACAACTACTATCCACCGTCCCAAAGCTACCTCCAAAAGAGTGTTTCGTCACTTAGCCACTGCAGAGCAAGGTTCACAGTATAAGCACTGTCTCTTATACACATCTGACGCTGCCGACGAAGAGGATAGTGTAGA
>CAJXUU010000132.1 GCA_913061325.1 uncultured Saprospirales bacterium
ACGAGATTTCTGCCTGTCTCGTGGGCTCGGAGATGTGTATAAGAGACAGGTAAATCTTCTGCAGCTAAGCCAAAAGCAAGGGCAAGCAAAAGTAAGCCTACAAGTAAGTAATTAGCATTCACAAATGCCTGTGCCGAATTGATTCGGCACAGGCATTTTCTAAAAATAAATTATGCAAATAAGACCGAATAAAACTCAGATAACAGCCACTGTCATCTCGCCTCGAAAAGATGAAGGTTCTATTGATATTGTAATCTTATCTATCCCAAGTAAAATAGTGTTACCCGCATTCCTTTGGACTGGAAAAATCGTAAACATTCACAAAATTATCCCAGCAAATGAAGTCCAACTAAAAGAAGGCCAAATCATTTCTGCTAAAATCGAAGTCATGGGTGGTCCATTCACACAGAAATATTATTTACATGATATTGTAATTACTGAAGTAGCTGATTCCGAAGAATAAACTTTACTATTGATTCTTTCCTTAAATAAAGAACCAAAATCTACTCTTCTTCATCTCCTCCTGTCAATTTCTTATCCTCGACATTTTCATTGAGAAATGCATTCAGTTTATCCACTGGAATAGTAGTCTCCATCTCACCAAATGCATTGATCTTGATATTGAATCCTTCTAACGATTCATGCACATTTGGCTTCTTTTTTTCTTCTTTCTTAGCCATTCTGGGCGTTTTTTAATACTGTGAATTTTTCAATACTATCTTTCATTCTTGATACTACAGTCTCTTGACCTAATAACTCCATCGTCTCGAATAAATCAGGTCCTTTCATAGTGCCACATGTTCCAAGTCTTAATATAGGCATGATTGCTCCAAAACTCAATTCTTGTTCCGCAATGTAAGATTTCACTACTGACTCAAGAGCTGAAGATGTAAACTGTTGCATCCCTTCCATGGATCCTATCAAAGCATCGAAGTGAGTTCTATTTTCAAGTTTGTATTTCTTCTTGGCCATCTTCTCATCGATTTCAGTAGGCATTTCGAAAAAGAAAGCTCCTGCAGTAAAAAAGTCTGGCATCATCTCAGCTCTTTCTTTCATCAACTCAGCAAACTTAATCATGAAGTCTTCTGATACATCGTACCCTCTTTCTTTTGCCATCGGCATAAGCATCTCTGCCAATTCAGTATTTGGCTTTGCTATAATATATTGTTGATTAAACCATTTAGCTTTATCAACATCAAATTTTGCTCCTGATTTCACAATCCTAGCTGGATCAAATGCTTCTATCAATTCATCAAGTGTGAACATTTCTTCATCATTTCCCGGATTCCAACCCAAAAGCGAGATGAAATTAGTTACTGCTTCTGGTAAGTATCCGTCTTCCTTGAATCCTTGATACGTTACATTTTCTTCTTTATCAAACCACTCAAGAGGGAAAACTGGAAAGCCAAATTTAGCTCCATCTCTCTTACTCAACTTACCTGAACCAACCGGCTTCAATATTAATGGCAAATGAGAAAATGAAGGGGCAGTCCAACCAAACATCTCATACATCAATACATGATGCGCTGTACTTGGGAGCCATTCTTCTCCTCTGATTACATGTGTAATCTCCATTAAATGATCATCAACTATGTTCGCTAAGTGATAAGTGGGCATGCCATCTCCTTTGAGTATAATTTTATCGTCCAATTCATCTGATTCAAATGAGACATCACCTCTTACTTCATCTTTGATGTGGATCGTTCTTCCTTCAGGGACATTAAGTCTTACCGTTATATTTTCACCCTCTTTTAAGAGTCTATCTGTTTCTTCCTGAGAGAGTGAAAGGCTATTTCTCATGCTCATACGAGTAGCATGATTATACTTTGCACTATGGTTCTTTTCTGCTTCGTTTTTCTTCCTCCAAACAGTTAATTCTTCACTAGTATCAAAGCAATAATATGCATGACCTTTTTCTACTAATTCAGTAGCATATTGTCCATACATATCTTTCCTTTCAGATTGTCTGTATGGTCCAAAATCACCACCAAGTCCTGGTCCTTCTTCTGGTGTAAGTCCAAACCAAGCAAGAGATTTGATAATGTATTCTTCCGCTTCTGGCACATATCTTGTCTGATCCGTATCCTCGATTCTAAGGATAAAAGTTCCACCATTTTTTTTGGCAAAAAGATAATTGTACAATGCTGTTCTGACTCCTCCGATATGCAATGGCCCCGTTGGACTAGGTGCAAATCTTACTCTTACATTACTCATGCTTAAAATATTTATAGAATATAAATTTTGAAGGCGCAAAGGTAGGACTTTTATTTCCTAAGATATATTGAGAATCAAGTATTTGTTTCGGATAAAATAGAATTCTTAAATCTTATACTATAGCGATCAATTCTTGCTCCGCCAAACAGTCAGTATTATGTTTCATTACCATAAGAAAACCACCACCACCTGCACCGTTGAGTTTCATGCTATACTGTCCAGATTCAATGCCTGATTTCCACATCCCTTTAAATTGATCAGGAATCATCATACTCATTGTTTTGTATTGAGCCTGACTTAGTTCTTTCATTTTTAAAGTGAATAATTCTCTATTATCCAATAAATAGTAATCAATCAACTCATCATTAATAGCAGCTATATCTTGCATTTCCATTAGAAATTGTTCGCTCTCTCTTCTTGTGGCTAAGTATGCTTCTACAAGTGGTGCTGTACTTCTTTTGATTGATGTATCGATGAGAAAAAGCGATTCATTTATACCTTGATTGATTCTATCAAGTAACTCTACCTTATGTTTGTTATGTATCAATATCGGCTGCCCAAGATAAGAGACCAATGGATCCACACCCGAAGAAGAACCGTGATAACAAGATTCTATGAGTCCTAATATAGATTTTAATTCATTGATGGATACCCTTTCATTGTGCTTAAATAATAGATCATAAACAGCTGCAGTCACACTGCCACTACTTCCTACACCGTACCCTTGAGGAATATTGGATTCAAATGCAAGTCCTTTAGAAGTCAGCCTTTCTAGTTCATCAAAATCAAAATTGTCAATCTTACCTGATCTATAGATCGTTAGTAAGTATTGTTTTAGTCTTTGAATTTCCTGTCTACTTTTATGTGATTTATCATAAATCCACTCGCCAGTAAACTTAGAAAATGGCATTGCCAATGCTTTAGACCCATGGAGTACTGTGTATTCTCCAAAAAGAAGAATTTTGGATTTGTATTTTTTGTTTTGATTCAAAAGATAATAGTGACTTAAAATTGATGAAAATACTAAAACTCAAAGATAATCACTGAAAGTATAGTATCTAGATTATAAGCAAATTATAGAATATCAAATTTTTACAATTTACCAATTATCGTTTTTCAACTAGAATATTTTATCTTTTTCCTGATTTGCACAAAAATAGTTAAACAATATTTTATTCTTACATATTGAAAGGATTTGGACAAGAGGTTCAGTTTCATTAACGCAACAACTATACCCATTAAACTTCTTCAAAATTATTTACAATATGATAGTTCAAGGAACCAAATATTATATTTCAGAACCAATGGAATGGAGTGATGAACATGCTGGAATAAAGTCCCGTGGATTTTCATTTAATTACATATTGCTTACTGAGGATGGTCAATTTGTATTTCTAACAAGGAATACTGAAGACTTTGACATAATTAAATATTTCATTGTCACACCAAAAGCTGAGCTTACTAAAGATACATCAGTTATGTACGGGTCGTACAAAATTGATAATGATGTTATATCATGTTCATACCAAATTTTAGGAATCGATTACTCAGGTCAATTTACTTTTTTATCCACATCAATTATTTTAGACAAGAACTTAAGAGAATATAAGATGTACCCAGCCAAAATTGATTGAGGAAAACGTAGAGGAGTAATAAGACTAATTGCTTAGTAAGATTCGCTTTTAGAACTAAATCAGAAGGTAGATCTACGTTAGTCTTTTCTGATCATCATTAAGAGACTGCGTTTTATTAAAAAAGAGAAAGAAGCTCGATATCCGAAATTTGGATGCGAGCTTTTTGATTTTGTGTGCCATAGACAAGTACATCAGTAGAAATATCCAAAGCTTGGCCATCTTCTCAGCAATCTCGAAAGAAGGAACTGATTTGCTTCTCTCTCATACTAGACAGGTTAGATACATGACCACCTATCTGAGATGCAAAGACTTCCTATGAGAAACCTTATATTGTAATTTACCCAACTAACTATTAAAATACGCCTAGTTAGAAAGCATTTATATTCTTGAAGATAGTTTGCTTATCTACTTCATCGTCAAAATATACAAATCATTCTTTCACAACCTTCTTTGTGATAAATGCTCCATCCACATCCCACATCTTAAAAACATATACTCCAACTTTCCAATTACTTACATTAATAGTTGAAACCTCACCACTATATGTATTAATCAATTTACCCACCATGCTATAGATCTCTATCTTTTCAACATATGAGTCAGTTTCTATTTCTAAAACATTAGAAACTGGATTTGGATGTAACGCTACCTCGATATTAGAAAACTGCTCATTTGTACTTACAATTTCTGTGTTTTCAAAGTATTGCATATTTCCAAAGTCCTCCCCCACCAATAAATCCATGTCGCCATCATTATCTAGATCGGCAAAAGTAGGCAGTGCATTTTCACCATAGGGACTTAATTCGATTAATATCTGAACAGTACTATTAAATTCAGGATCAGTTACTGTTCCTTTATTTTCATGAAAATATAAATCAGCATCAAAACCTCGACTAATTAAATCGATGTCTCCATCGTTATCAAAATCCACAGAGTTTGCTAATAAATAATCATCAGCTACTAAACCAAACGGAAATTCAACCTGATCTGCAAATTGAGGATCAGATTGTGATCCAATATTCTCAAAATAGAGTAAACCGAGCCCTGAATCCGCAAAAATATCTATATCTCCATCTCCGTCCAAGTCTACATAGACCGGTATGCCACCAATGTCTAGTCCGTATGGATAATCTACAAATAACGTAAACTTAGGGTTTATAGAGTCACCAATGTTTTCATAGTACCTGTAAATTACAATAAAATTATCTCCTATAGCAATTGTTGAAAGATCCATGTCTCCATCTCCATCTAAATCTACAAAAGTAGGAACTAACAGTTCAAACGGTTCAGGACTTAAATCAAATGGGTTTATCTGCGACTCAGCATATTGAGGTTCTGTAATTGTACCTATATTTTCAAAATAGTTGAATTTGCCAAGTCCAGTACTTAAATCTGCTTCTCCAACTAATAGATCCATATCACCATCTAAATCTAAATCTACAAAAGTAGGCAGTGCTGATTCAGTAACGTTAGTTAACCCGAAAGGATTCATGATAGGCTCCGCAAACGATTGAGCACTTAATTCAGCTCCTAACGTGGTAATCAGAAAAAGAATTAACGTAGATAAATAATTTATTGGTTGATGCGTTAAAATGCTGGTATTTTTCATTGGTTTGAATAATTAATTGGTTGTAAAATCTAAACATATAATAATAATAATAATAGATTATTTGTTCTTTTCTTAGACAAAAAATACTTTGAGGTCCATAAAAATGATCACACATCAAATCAACTTCTTAATCGCCCGCTTATTTTTTATAAAAAACTCGGCTCCAGAATATAATGTAATTGCCACCACACAAAGAAGTAAACCATAGATCGTCCACTCAAAAGTCTTTACACTAAAAGTCTCTTTCAAGGGTTTATTAAAGATCATCATCAAGTAGATCGTGATTAACGCTCCTCCTTGAAAAAACATTTTGAACTTACCACTAGGCGCAGCTTCAATGACGACTTTTTTCGGCGCCAGCACTAATCTAATAACAGTCAATAAGATCTCTCTAAATGAAATGATAAGCAGAAAAAGTAACGGGACTACATCATGCATTGTAAAAGAAAAGAAAACTCCGAGGATTAATAATTTATCAGCAATAGGGTCTGTGATCCGACCGAAATTAGATTCTGTTTTCCATTTTCTTGCGAGATAACCGTCTAAAAAATCTGTGAATCCAGCGATCAAAAAGAGAATAAGACTAATCGTTAAAGACTGTTTGTCACCTTGTATTGCGAAGTAGGTACAAGCGATTGCAAGTACTACTCTAAACATTGTTAATATATTAGGCAAACGCTTTTTTGTCTCCGTCATTCTCTGCTAAAGGTAGGGTTTTGTGAGTTACAAATTAAAGATTTAGAATCACGATTTTTGAATGTCTTAAAGTTTATCATCCACCGCTTCCGACTCCTTCGGGATCAGGCCAACTCAGGTCCAATATCTTCAGTCTATTTCTTCGACCTATTTTGTACTTTTTATGCTTCAAAAATTTCCGAATAATCCACCCAGAAGCTATAGCGGTAGCCCCTATAGCAAGTGTATCTACGCCAAAAGTAAAGTTAGAGGTTGTAAAATGAGCAATACCCCCAAACCCGAACCAAGCAACACCAAAAGTCTGTAACATATACCCTATCGTATTTGCCCAACCACGAGTTCTTCTTATTTCGATAATATCGGTCATTTTCATTATCCCTCCATCGTACAGAACCAATTTTTCATCGTCTACTAATCTATCAATTTTAATGTCTTGCCATTCGTCAGGATATTCGGCAGATCTAAATGACAACATCTGACCTTCATAATACTTGATGGGCTTTTCTTCTCCCATCATTTCCATATACAGAACAACTTGTGCACTGGTTTGTGTAGCAGAGCCTATAAACATCAGTATTGTACATACAAATGCCAAATTGAATAATTTATAATTTATATATTTCATTTTGTGATTCCCATTTTGATCAATGTCCCAGATAAACGGATACAATAGCAAATTAGCTTTCTAGTTTATCAAATCTATTCAAAATATTCAACTTTTTACCTAACAACAGTCAGATCGCCATGGTATACTTCCACGGATCCATCACCCAACAATGCTTCGAGAAGATAAACGTAGACTCCTTGTTCTACATCTTGCCCATTATACGTTCCATCCCATCCACTAGAAGAATTATTAATTTCCATAGTTTGTGAAAAATACACCAAATTACCCCATCTATCAAAAACTTTTAGATTCAATATACTTTCTACTTCGGTATTTCCATAAATAATAAACTTGTTATTACCCGTATTACTATTTGGGTTAAATACATTTGGAATATAGATTTCTGGCCTGTCTCTTCCGTCCAATCTTACTTGTGCTGTATCTACACATCCGTAGATATCTGTAATCGTGATTACATATAAGCTATCTGTAGGGTCTGTAACCTGAGTAGTCAAACAAGTAGCGCAACTCATATTTTCATTCGGTGTCCATAGGATACTCTGGATTTCTGAGGTGTTCAAGTTTACTGTTGCAGTAAGTGTCACACTTTGTCCATTTATGTATGTTATTTCTGGTGTAGTTATGATTTCTACATCATTCTCAATTAGCTCAATTATAATGGAGTCTGTATTCTCACATCCATTATCATTATCAATGAGCGTGTATAAATAAAGCCCTGGTTGAAAAACCATAAGTTCGTCTTCATCTTTAAGTATAGTATCTAGGTTTGCGTCCTGCCAATAGGAATTAAAGTTATCTCCTGTATGGATACTAGTTGCAATGATAGAAATTTCTTCACTGTCACAATCAAGCATTTCAGGAGCTTGTAAGTTAATATTTGGATAACCCACTAAGCTTGATATTATGATGTCCGCATCACCTATACAACCGGTTAAGGTATCTACCGCTACCAATCCATAAGTTCCTGTTTCTGTTACTTCTAATTCAAGTACATTTTCGAAAGGCTGTCCATTGACGAACCATGTATAGTTCACATTTTCTTCTTGATCTGTAGCCAATGTTATGGTTTTTATCACACAATCGATAACACTATCTGGAACAGCATAAATGATAGCAGTTGGCGTATTGATATTAGCAATAACCAGTACTGGTTCTCGAGCTGATTTACAATTACTACTTATTGTTTCTACTTGTAAGAAATAAACACCTGGAACATCTGTTTCAAATATTGGATCTTGAGAAACTAGATTATCATTTTCATCATACCAATAAAATAAAAATTCATTCGTAGAACCAGATTCGCTACCATCTAGAATAGTTGTTGGTTTAGCACAAGTAATTTCTCCATCATTTGTTAAATAAGCTATCGGAAGATCTGTATCAGCAATGATTTCTACTGAATCTTCAGCCACACAACCATCATCGAATAATACTCTAAAAGTATAGAAACCTATGCTCTCCGCAGTGGCTTCAATTGTTTGGCTTACCAAATTACCCGCTGGACCATACCATGCATACGAACCTAACTCAGATGCCGAACCCACTAAATCTATCTCTGATATCTCACATGAAATAGTTCCTCCTGCTCCAGCATCCGCAGTTTGTACACAATCACTACATGGAGAAGGTGGAATCAACTCTAATTGAGTGAAACACAAATTCTGATCAACATCAAATATTTCAATGGTTTGATTTCCATCAGATATATTAAAAGGACCAATATTGATTACCTGATTATACATCCCAGATATAGCAAGGGCGGGTATTTCAAATTGTCCGGCATTTGGATCGAATACTAACAGATCAACAAAATATATATCATCATCCCCCGTATCATTTGTGCCATTATTATCACAAGAGACATTATCATAGGTCGCAGTAATCTCACATGGAGTACTACAGAAACTCAATTGTTCTGTATTTACAAATGCATCACAAGTAATATCATCACTATCACTCACTGTTAATTGATGTGTAGAATTATCCGCTGGTATAGTTATCACATTATTTTGACTGTAGGGATAAGTACCTTCAAGAACTCCATCGACTCTAAGATCAAAAGTAGGTGCTGTCTCTCCATTTGCTGGATTGACAAATAAGGTAATCTCCCAATAGTCATCGGTTGGATCAATCGGTGTTCCATTATCGAAACATAGCGATTCCATGATCATAGGCTCTATTGTACAGAGATTGGAACATGGATCGAGTGGTCCATCTACTTGGTTTGCTTTACATTGCTCATCTGTCAAATCAGTAAGTATGAAAATGAGATTTGCTCCATCAGCAGGGAAGGTAAGTTGAACCACTTCTCCATAATTATAATTGTTCCCGAGTACTCCAGAAACAGTCAAACTATATCCGCTAGATCCATTGATCACACTCGTTGAGAAACTCACCTCATAATAATCATCACTTGGATCGTCCAATGTTTCATTATCAAAACACATAGAAGTATAATCTAAAATTGCTATCTCACAATCTGTTGAACATGATGTAAGAGCATCTGTAGTATACGTTGCTGTGCATGTGACATCATTTTCATCTACAATATCGATAACGTGAGTCATCCCATCAGCTGGAATAGTTACTATGTAGTTATTACCGAACGGACTATTCCCTTGAGATACATTATCAACCAAAACTTCGAAATTAAGTGAAGGTGTACCATTTAAAATTAAACCATCAATTGTAATTTCATAATAATCATCATTAACATCAGTTGGTGTTCCATTGTTAAAACACTCAACATTCACAATATTCAAACCGATCAAGCATCCATCAGAACATGGCGCAAGTTGATCTGTTGCAACTTCAAGGTCGCATTGTAAGTCTTGGCTATCTTGGAATCTCAATGTAACCACTTGTCCATCTGCTGGAAGTGTAAATGTTTCAGCTGTACCATAAGTAAATATTCCTTCTAGTACTCCATCAAAATATAGATTGTACATATTTGTAGTAGAACCATTAGTAGCAGATGCATTCACAACAATTTCTATATAATCATCAGATGGATCAGTAGGTGTATTGTTATCAAAACATTCATATAATATATCTTCTGCAACTATCTCACAATCTGTAGAACATGACACTAGCTCATCAGTTTGGACTTCAGAAGTACAAGAAGAATCATCTATATCTTCAATGATAAATGTATAAACTGTATTGTCAGCGGGTAGCGTAAGATTTATCAATTCATTGTAACTGTATGTATTTTCAAGAATACCGTTTACAAACAATTGGAAACTTGTGTTTCCATCACCGTTTAATAGAGTACCTATCAATTCAAATTCATAATAATCGTCATCGATATTAGTTGCTGTTCCATTATCAAAACATTCGACATTTTGAATAGATAGTTGAATTAAACAAGCATTAGAACAAGATACTAATTCTATTGTCTCCAATGGAAGTTCACATGCTAGCTGTTCACTATCCTGAACTAAGATCGTATGTATAGCATTATCCGCTGGGATAGTAATAATATTATCTTGATCATAAGGAAAAGCACCTATGAATATACCGTCCACAAGAAGGTTAAACATCTGATTCGATGCTCCATTTACAGATGATGTATTTATTGTGATCTCGTAATAATCATCATCAGAATTTTGAGGTGTACCATTATTGAAACATGTTTCGACTAGCTCATTAAGTAAGATTTCACAATCAGTGGAACAATTTGACAATACATCAGTCGTAAATGCATCAACACATCCAGAGTTTGAAATATCGCTGATTGAGATAATATGATTCAAATCATCTGCATTTATATCGAATACTACATCTTCGTTATAATTGTATAAACCTTGACTGACGCCATCGATAAATAATTCAAATTGGGTCAATGCATCTCCATTTATTATTATTCCATTGATGGTAAAGGTATAATAGTCATCCGTTTGTACAGTCGCTGTACCATTGTTTGAGCAAACTGATGATAAAATATCTAAGGTGATTTGGCATCCTCCACTACAAGAAGTCAAAGGTCCTATTTCTTGAGAAGTTTGACATTGCACATCTTCATTATCTTGACATGTGATGCTTAAGTTATTTCCATTTGCTGGCACTTGAAATGTTTCATCTATGCCATAATCGAAGTTATAAAGAAGCACGCCATCTAGAAATACATTATAAGTATTATTCTGTGATCCGTTCATGGCTGAAGCATTGATCGTTACAGTATAAAAATCATCTGATGGATCAGTATCTGTACCACCATCACTACAAACAAACTCTAAAAGATCAATGCTCACCTCACAATTCGTTGAACATGGATTAAGAGGTCCAAAAGTTTGATTTTGATTACAAAGAAATTCAGTGTCTGCGATAACTATATCTATATTATTTCCTTGATCGGCAGGTATCGTAAATGATTCATTGCTACCATAGGAATATGTATATTGAGTAGACCCATTGAATATAACACTGTATAGTCCATTGTTCCCTTTATTGTTTTCAATGAGTAAAGTAATGGTATAAAAATCATCTGCCGGATCAGTATTCGTTCCATTGTCATTGCATTCTGAGGTAAACGTAGTGAACAGAATTTCTAAGCCTTCTGGAATTATTTCATCGTAAATAGAGATACATTCATTTTCATCCTGAACATAAACTGTATATGCTCCAGGAGCTAAGCCATTATATTGGATATCTGTAGTAAATGTAACTCCATCGAGACTGGTCATCATTACTCCATCTACATCCAATGCTGTTATATCAATGACCCCATCTTCATCGCCAATACAAGAAGGAGCAAATGCAGTAATCTCAGCTTCTGGTAGATCTGTCAGAATTAAATCAAGTTCGGCAATGTTGACACAGTTTGCAGAATTCACGATTTTCACAAATACAACATTCGAACCTATACTTAGGTCATACGCATCTGAAAGTGGGTCTGTATTAGTATCGGCATTTGACTGTGAGTCAAAAAAAGTAAAAGTGTTAGCTGGATTACTATTTGCAAATGAATTGAATGTCTGCAAAGAAACTGTTTCCAATCCATCATCTTCAAGATCACAGGTATTCACAGTTGCATCATTGGCATCTGGTAGATCATTTATTTCAACATCAATTTCTAGCTTTACATTAGAAGTACAATCAGTAGTCGGGTCAAAAGTCTCTACATAGAAACTATAAACTCCGGCCATAGAATCTTGAATCGTGAAATCAGTAGATCCTTGTAAAAAAGGAGTAGTAGAGCTTTGCGTGTAGAACCAATTTGCGGTCATTCCTACTGGTACTGTTACAGAAAGAACAAATGGCTGTTCGTATATACAGATGCTTATATTTTGTCCCGTTGGTGGATCAATGTCTGGGCAATCACAATTAGGAATATCAACAAATATAGTCACTGAACAACCACTTACTGTTTCAAACGCGCTTATAAGAACACCCGTCGTAATCGGAATATTGGTCACAACATATTCATTCCCAGATATATTCATTAGGGTTCCTTCTGTTGCCTGTATATCAAATCCATTAGAATTTAGATAAACTTCATAAAAAGCATCTCCTGCAATACAGGTGACCTCAGTAATCTCAAACATCACATCTTCAATGACTTCCACATTAAGAATCATTGTATCATTGTCACAAACTGTGGTACTATACACAATATAATATAAACTGTAATTGCCAGGCAGCACGTTGTTAAATGTTGCACCAAAAGGATTAGAAATATTTGCGCCAATACCATCAAGATCTAACCAAGAGCCATTTTGATCTGCAAATGGAGGTACGAAATTGAAAAGGTTTAGCGGAAAACCATCATTACATACTGTAGTCGATTGATCTTCACCTGCATAAGGTGGCTCTTCGATAAATATATTTATCAATTCAAAATCTTCACATCCAAATTCATTGGTAGCATTTATTACATAGATAAAATCTGAAGTAGGATTTACGACTGGTGATATTTCATTTGCAGCTGTTGGTGGAAATGCATCATGAAAAGTGATCGTAATATTAGATACATTTGCATCATCAACTATCACTTCCTCTAAATCATAACTTTCTCCAAGACATAAGAAAACAATTGCAGGATTGATAGAAATATCTGGCACAATACTCAACGTTACTGTCTGAACATGGGTTAAAAAGTCCCCCGCAGAACAAGGAATTTCAAATTCCCATGTATTTGTTATAATATTATCAACTTGAGTAGTGATTGGAATTATTGCCCCAAAGATCTCACATACTCCTGTTGCTCCATTAGTATAATTTAATATGTCTGCTCCAGTATATGTATCATCACATCCAACGGTCAAATCAGGTGGTGGATTAATATATGCTGGATCTGGTGCTGGATCAACAGTTATGTTTTGAGAGTAAGAAATTGGCCTTCCACAATTATCTACAAAACTCCATGTATATATAAGTGAACCTCCACAAAAATCATAGCTACCACTTACTACTGCAGTACTCACACCAGAAATTAGACAAACACCTGTCTCTCCATTGTTATAATTTAACAATGTAGAAACTGTAGATACATTCGCACAGTCAACTGAAATATCAGCTGGTGGATTTATATATTCAGCTGGTGGAGCAGGAGCTACATTTACATTTCTAGAAGTAGTAATCAGTCGTCCACATTCATCTACAAATTCCCAAGTATCAATCAATGTACCTCCACAATAATCAATCGTTCCTGACCTAACTCCAGGAGCATCTCCAGAAATTTCACAATCTCCTGTATCACCATTTGTATAGGATAAGTCATCAGGAGTATCCGTACTTTGTCCACAATCGATATCGATATCTATTGGAATATTATCAAATGCTGCAATCGGTGCAGGATTTACATTTACAGTTTGAGTGAATGAGGTTGTTCGTCCGCAAGCGTCTGTAAACTCCCATACAAACTGAAATGCTCCTCCACAATTATCTGCATCACCGACTTTAGTTGGTGTGATCATATCTTCAATCAAGCAATCTCCACTTTCATTATTAGTTACTACAAGTTCAGGACCTGAATCTGTATTTTCGTTACACTCTATAGTTATACTCGATGGTGGTAAATCTTCTAATTGGGCTTGTGGAGCTGGGTTTACAGTTATCGTTTGAGTTTCAGTTATTTCATTTTCACAATCATCGGTAAATGTCCATGTATAAACAATACTCCCTCCACATTCAGTCACATCGTACTCTTCAGTAGGCATAATATCACCTGCCGTTTCACAAGCATCTGTCCCTCCATTCGTATAACTCAATAGTGGCCCTTCTCCTTCATTTGGTTTTGTTCCACAGTCTACCGTTTCATCAGCAGGAGGATCGATAAAAGTTGGGGGTGCAATAGGCTCAACTGTAACTGTCTGACTATGAGTTATTGTTCGCAGACATTCATCTTCAAACTCCCATGTGTATGTCACTGAATTTCCACATATATCCAAGGTGCCATCGCCTACCGGATCTACCGTGCCTTCTATCAGACATGCACCTGTCCCTCCATTGGTAAAACTTAATATTGCTGGAACAAAAGACTGTAAATCGTCACAATTAATAGTAATACTCCCCGGCGGATCTACAAATGCAGCTTCAGGGATTGGCTCTACCGTCACCGTCTGACTATGCGTTATTGTTCGCAGACATTCATCTTCAAAATCCCATGTGTATGTCACTGAATTTCCACATATATCCAGGGTGCCATCACCCACAGGATCGACCGTGCCTTCTATCAGACATGCTCCTGTTCCTCCATTGGTGTAATTTAAAATCGTAGGTGTGAATGTTTGTAATTCATCACATGTGATCGTTATACTTGATGGTGGGTTTATATAAGCAGCTTCAGGGATTGGCTCTACCGTCACCGTCTGACTATGCGTTATTGTTCGCA
>CAJXUU010000133.1 GCA_913061325.1 uncultured Saprospirales bacterium
ACCCTAAATATGAAACCGATAATCGACCTATTCCTTTCTCACCCATAATAGGACGTGGTTCTTTCCATAGAGTATCTGGGCCCTCATTGGGTTTTTTATTCCTACTTTTTGAATCTGTTCCTAAAATTAACCACTTGTCTTGGATATCATCTTTACTCATGCCCTTACCATCATCTGATAAAACGACAAGAGGAATCTCAACATCTTCATACCCTTTGGTATAAAAAGTAAGTTTGAGATTATCTGCGTAAGCATCATATCCGTTTTTCCATAACTCACTAATAGCAGTAGGTAAATCTGCAATCTGACCTTTTCCAAGTAAATCAACAGCTCTGGCTTTCGTTCTAAATTGCATTCATATGATTGTTAATTATAGATTTTCCAATTCGCTTGGCATATTCTGGGGGCACTGCATTTCCAATTAATCTAGCAATTTTGGCATGACTTTTTCCGTGAAATATATAATCCAAAGGAAAGGACTGTAGCGTAGCACCCTCTCTTAAAGACAAAGCACGATTTTCCTCTGGATGTACGAATCTACCATTAGAGACACTAAAAAACTTAGTTGTAATTGTTGGAGCTGGTCTATCCCACCAAAGTCTTCCGAAAGTATCCTTGAAAGAATTGTCCTTTCCAACAAAGCATTTCAATTGTAAATCAGGATCATCTTTAAAATCTAATCTGTTTCCGCCGTCTTTTGATATTTTTTTTAATCTTCTTTCTGTTAACTCAGAAATATTTGAAACTGAATGCATAAAGTCAGTTTTATCTTTATGCCCAGCTTCTATTTCCTTAAATCCGTTTGAAATGCCTATAACATCCCTTACTGTTAGTTTGCTTTCTCCAACTTTTTCAGGGAAAATTGATTTAGAACCAATACGGTTGGCTAAAAGCGTAAATCGTTTTCTATTTTGAGGAACTCCATAATCATTAGTATTATGAACTTTAAAGTTAACAGCAAACCCATTTCCTTCTAACCATTCTATAAATGCTTGTAAGCCACTCTCTTCCTTTTTTCTTAACACTCCAGGTACGTTTTCTACAACTACATAACCAGGATTAAAATATTTAACGAACCTTTCAAATTCAACTAATAGGTTTTTAGACTTTTTTGACTTTGATTTATCGGTATTAATTATACTCCAAAATTGGCAAGGACTACAACCAATTAGTAATAAATTGTCGTCATCTTGTTTAAGGTTTAGTTTTTCTTGAAGTTGGCTCGCTTGTAGCTCAAAAACATCAGCTTGTATGAATTGAGCTCCCTTAATATTTTCTTCATATGTATCCTTACAAGCTGGCTCATAATCTATACCCGCTAAAACTTCTATTCCAGCCTGCTGCATTCCGCAGCTCATTCCGCCGCCGCCGCAGAAAAAATCTATTGCTTTTATATTGTTTTTCTTTAATTTCTTCATTTAATCAGATAAGTGTTCTCGAACTGCAACATCAAGTGGGTGATCATTATTTTAGGTAATGACTCAATTGGTGATTGATCTTTATTGGGTCTACGACCATTTAAATTGTGGTGTTAGCAAATTTATTAACTATATTCCAAAAAGAGCTATAGTTTTAAATTTATTTATGTAATAAAACATTATTATTAATAGAATCTACTAATTCAAAGAGCAGTTATGCATTAGGAACATACCCATTAAATGAATAAGATGGTGTTATAGAATTATCTCTTTCCAGTCTATTATTCAAAAATATCAATAATGGAATTTAGCCTTTCCACCACTCTCCTTTATTTCCTTACCTTCACACATAGAAAAATATATAATATATTATTACCTAGCAAGTAATACCAACCAACCCATAAATGATAAAACTCTCATTTAAAAACCCCTATCTGGTTTTTGTATTTGTATTGATCGTCATTCTCCTTTCTTCTGTATTGATTCCGCGGATGGCTGTGGATATCTTACCACAGTTCAAGAAGTCGGCTATGCAGATCTTGACCTTATATCCAGGAATGCCAGCTAAGGTCGTCGAAAAAGACATCACCAGTCGGATGGAACGATGGACAGGGCAGTCGCCAGGCATCGAAAAACAACTCTCCAAAAGTATAATGGGGGTCAGTGTGGTCACCAACTTCTATAGTGAAGATGTAGATCCAGCGGAAGCGATGGCGAACACTTCAGCCTATGCCATGTCAGATATGTATTATCAACCACCGGGTACCTTGCCTCCGATGGTGCAGCCGTTTGATCCTACAGCATCTAAGCCGTTGATGTTATTGACGGTAAGTAGCGATGAGAAATCTGGAAAAGAACTGTATGATGTAGCGTATTATTCTCTACGTCAGATGTTGAGTGGGGTGCGTGGTATTATCGCTCCAGCGGCATATGGTG
Source organism: uncultured Saprospirales bacterium (assembly GCA_913061325.1). Lineage (GTDB taxonomy): Bacteria > Bacteroidota > Bacteroidia > Chitinophagales > Saprospiraceae > CAJXUU01. The sequence continues at coordinate 2,355 of CAJXUU010000133.1, forward strand.
GATCGAAACGTAGGATATACATCTATGTCGATCCTGATAAGTTAGAAGCACTCGGTATCTCGATGACCGATATCAATAAAGCCATCCAAGAGAATACAACCATGATTCCTTCTGGTGTGGCCAAGATTGGCAATATCAATTACGGGATCGATGCCAAAGGAATGATCGTCCATGTAGAAGATTTCAACGATATCGTGGTCACCTACAAAAACGGGAAACCGATCTATATAAAAGATATAGGAAGTGCAGAAGATGCAGGAGCCATACAAACCAATATTGCACGGGTGGATGGTAAAGAGCAAGTCTATCTACCGATTTTCAAACGACCCAATGCGAATACAATCGCAGCGGTAAATGAAGTCAGAGCTGCGATCCCAAGACTGGCAGAAAGGATGCCCGATGATGTGAAATTGAATGTCATTTTTGATCAATCATCTTATGTAAGAAACTCTATCGCAGGTCTGCGAAATGCAGGACTGGGCGGATTGTTGCTCGTGGTCTTGGTCCTTATTCTCTTTTTGGGAAATATCCGAACTGCGTTTATAGTAGCAATCAGTTTACCACTTTCGGTATTGTTTACATTCATCGTATTGTACTTCACTGGGCAAGCGATTAATAGCATCACTCTGGGAGGTATTGCGCTGGTACTAGGATTATTGGTGGATAATTCCATTGTCGTATTAGAAAGCATAGAAAAGAAGAAGTCACAAGGTCAGGCAATATTAGCTGCGGCGAAAGAAGCGGCGATGGAGGTATCGATGCCTGTATTGGCTTCGACATTGGTTATTGTGGCGGTATTTATTCCGGTTATGTTCCTTTCGGGAATAGCGAAGTTCTTGTTTTCTCCATTGGCCATAACAGTGGCTGCGGCGATGATGGGTTCATATATTTTCTCATTGACATTGATACCTGTATTGGCGTCTCTATTGCTGAAAGAAGATCAGAAAGGAGACAAGCGACTCTTCAAAGGTTTCCATAGGTTTATTGAGAACATGGGAGGCAGATATGAAAGACTACTGAAGCGTGCACTCGACAGTCGAGCGTTGATATTGATATGTACAGTTCTGTTATTTGCAGGTTCTTTATTCTTAATGTCCAATAGTGGATATGAGTTATTTCCCGAATCTGATGTAGGACAGATGGAAATCCAAGTGCGTACAGAATCGGGCACTCCGCTTGAGCTGACTCAGGAGGTAATCATAGAAATGGAGCAAGTCGTCAGAGAAGAAACACAAGGAGACTTAGAGCAAGTAATCTCAAATATCGGCGTTTTCTACGATCTGCCAGCTGCCTATACTCCGAACTCGGGAGTGCAAGATGCCTTCATCGGTGTCCAACTCAAAGAAGATCATATAGTCTCTACCAAAGAATATGCACGTAGAATCAGACGAAGATTCACAGAAATGTTCCCAGGAGTAGAAACCAGTTTTAATACGGGTGGATTGATCACTGCGGCATTGAATGAAGGGAAACCTTCACCGATAGATGTCCAGATAAAAGGTAATAAATTGGATGTCCTTCGTCAACTGGCAGAGCAGATCAGAGATACGATTCGTACACTACCAACGACAAGGGATGTAAGAGTCTTGCAGCGTCTTGATGCACCTGCCAAGGATATTGATATTGATAGAATCAAAGCGGCGGAGTTGGGTGTAAAACCAGTAGATGCCATCAAGAATATGGTGTCCGCATTGAATTCTTCTACTACATTCGAAAAAGCATTTTGGATTGATGAAAACAATGGAAATCACTACTATGTCGGTGTCACTTATCCAGAAGATAGGATTGACGATATAGATGTGCTATCCAATGTCACCACAACGAGTGCGACGCATGACAAACCGATCCCTTTCCGATCATTTTCCAAGATTACGGATTCGTCCAACCCTGTAGAGATCAATCACCACAATCTATCCAGAGTGTTCAATGTATATGCGAATATCGATGGTTCTGATGTTGGTTCGGTTTCTGACAATATCAAGGATATCATCAAGTCAATTGATGTACCAAAGGGATACACCATCGAATTCGAAGGTGAGGTGAATGTAATCAGTAAGTCATTCAAAGAGTTGACGTTGGGGCTAGTTCTGGCAGCGATTTTAGCTTTCTTGATCCTAGTGCCCTTGTTTAGATCATTCCGACAGCCATTGATTATCATTTTGACGATACCATTAGGATTTATTGGAGTAGCATTGTTGATGTGGATCACAAATACGAATCTTAACATCCAATCGATGATGGGTATCATTATGATGATCGGTATAGCAGTATCGTATGGTAATATTCTGGTGGATCGGATCAATACATTGTTCAATGGATCAGCGAATTTAGATGATGCCATCGTACAAGGATCGAGTGATAGATTCCGTCCCGTATTGATGACAGCCATCACCACTATATTAGGATTGATGCCAACGGCAATCGGAATGGGGCAGGGTACAGAAGCCAATGTTCCACTAGCGATAGCGGTGATCGGGGGTACGTTCATGGCTACGTTACTTACCTTATTCATTATCCCAATTCTGTATTCATTATTTACAAAAAGTAAAACGTCAATAAGCAATGACTAACATCAAATATATATACCTATTGTCTTTCGTTTGTCTGCTTATAAGCTGCAAACAATCTGGTACGCCAGAACATGTCTATACGGCGGCAGATACGAATTCTATGCCTTCTGTGGAGGTGACCAATCCGTCTGTCAGATCATTCAGCTCTGATCAGATGATCACTGGTACAATCATAGCAGATCAATCTGTCTACCTTCACTCGATGGAACAAGGAATGCTGAAATCTATCAATGTAGATATCGGCGATCGAGTCTCCAAAGGACAAGTGATTGCTCGACTTAGCAATCCAGTATTGAGTTATGAATTGAAGACTGCTGAAGCAAAATTGATGCAATCACAATCCGCACTCAAATCTGCACAAGCATCGCTCACCGTTAAAGAGGCCAGCAGCAATGTTGCTAAAGGGATGTATGAAAAATTGATGTCGGTCTATGAGAAATCAAGTGGACTGACTACGATTACAGAACTAGAAAATGCGAATCGAGATGCTCAAATGTCTGCAGCTAATGTAGAATTAGGAAAAGCCCAGATCGGACAAGCTCAATCAGAAATCAGTAGCTCAGAAACGATGGTCAGTGCAATCAAAGATCGATTGTCTATGCTGAGTATAAGAGCACCGTTTTCAGGAGTAATCACAGGTCGATTTGCAGATCCTGGGACGATGATTCAAAATGCGTTATCAGATAATAATGCGAAGCCATTGGTTTCGTTGGCATCAATATCTCCAGTAAGATTGACCATTCCGATTCCAGAGTCAGATGTGTCTGGCATTAGTGTTGGCGATGATGTGAATGTTACATTTCCAAGTTTAGGTGGCTCAGATCAATCAGCCAAGATCAGTCGTATCTCAAACAACCTCGACCAAGCATCCAAGACGATGGAAGTCCAAGTTGATATTCCAAATAAAGATGGAAAGATCAGAGCAGGAATGTATGCAAAAGCTCAGATCAAAAGAGCCAGTTCTGGAGATATGCTCAGCCTTCCGCTTTCTTCTATTAGTATGAAAAAGGATGCTGCATTTGTCTATGTTGTAAATGATGGAGTCGTTCAAGAAATCAAACTAAAGAAAGGACTCTCAAGCAAGGATTATTTCGAAGTTTTGAATGACAATATCACTGCTAAATCGCAGGTCGTAACCAAAGGGAAGAGTATGATCAAAGCGGGTACTAAAGTAAAGGCAATCTTAAAGTAAAATAGTATGAATAGAACGTTTAGAAATATACTAATACTGTGGTGTTGCTTGTCTTCTACTTTGGTCAATGCTCAAGAGGGTATCTACCTTACTGCTGAGAAAGTAATCGCTCTAGCCAAGACGGATAACATTGACATCAAAAAGGAGATCTTAAAAGTCCAGATGGCTGATGCACAATTAAGTAAAGCCAAAGAATGGTGGTTACCAGATCTATTTGTTGGTACACAGTTGCACCAACTTGACGGATCAGGGTTGAATACAGATGGTAGAATCTTCACAGATGTTGATCGCCAAAGTAGATGGTACGGAGGGGAAGCAAGAGTAGATTGGAACATTGGTAAAGGAATCTATGATGCTAAGATCGCTAAGCTCAATGCTAAAAGTGCTTCTTTTCAATCTGAAGTATCAAAAAATCAAGTGACGCTAGACGTATTAGAAACATACTACAATTTACTATCCATCACAGCTAAGAAGGCACTTTATAAAGACATGATTACAAGCAAAACCAATCTGGTAGATCAATTAAAAATTCAAGTTGACGCTGGACTTAGGTTAAGCTCAGAATTATTGATCGCTAAGAGCAACAAATCAAGACTGATGTTAGAGCAAATGAAGCTAGAGCAAGAATATCAATCTGCCATGACCAATATGCTGATTGCTCTTAATATCAAAGAAAACCAAAATCTATACGTTGATATCGCAGATCTTAAAAAGGTGGAACTAGATGAAGCTACTTCCACGAGTAGCGCTATAGAGAATCATCCGATTATTACAGCGTCTGAACTTCAATCTAAAGCTGCAGCACAACAATCAAAGCAAGTATGGAATAGTATTATGATTCCTAATGTTGGAGTCAGTTATAATGTTGGTTCATTTGGCGAAGATTATAACTCTACTAGATCGACAGATGCATGGAATGGATACATAGGTTGGAAGTTACCATTAGGCCAATTGGTTTATGGAGGAGGTTCTAAAATCGCTAATCAATCCAAAGCTATCAGCGAATTAGAATTAGAACATAACAAAACCAGAATTACTTCTCAGATCACAGCTTTTCAAAATAAGTTAGCTATATATGATACGATGATTTCGCTAGCGGAAGAGGGTGGACAATTTGCAAAAGAAGCATTAGAACAATCTAAAACAAGACAAGAAGCTGGTCTAGGCACGATCTACGAGATTTTACTCGCTGAAGAGGCATACATGAGTGCTCAAATGCTATATCTTGAAGCTGTAGTTGATTATAATATGACAAGCTTTATGTTGGTGGATGCAATGGGTATGAAGCTCTAGTTTTGTTAACACTTGAGAGCACGAAACAGAACACCAAACACATGGTCTTAGTTTGCAATTACTGCGCAACATACGTTCATCTGGATGTTAACATAACATATCCACACATGATAAACATGCACATCAGTTGTAGTTGAAAATTTTGTCAATTTGTGCTGAAAGTTAAAATTTTGTTTTACATTAAGTATTTTGCAGTAAATAATTAAAAAAAATCATGACAGTAGGCCAAAAAATATTCAATCAAAATCACAAGCTATTATTTAGTAACGTTCTTTGTTAAAGAAAATAATACAAAAGCCATTTCATAATTAACACTATTTTTAAATGTTGTTGGTAATACCAGAATTTTCTTTGTGAAATATCAATTTCATTTCTAATTCAATTAAAAAATAAAAACAATGAAAAACCCCATTACACTATTGCTAAGCACAGTATTAGTATTAAGTTCAAATTTCATACATGCACAAGATTTACCTACTACCGCTATCGAACTGACTGTTGGATCGACTTCTGAAGATTTTCCAATAGTTGTATCAAATGAGGGTGCAACAAATTCATTCGACACAGACCCATCTATACCGAATCCAACTTGTGTATCTTACCTGGGTGGAGATTTATGGTATTTGGTAGAGGTTCCAGCCAATGGAGCTGTTCAATTGCTTACAACGATTACAGGCGGAGGAGTAACCGATACAGGAATGAGTGTCTATGAAGGGACGAGTGATGCACTATCTGAAGTTGCATGTAATGATGATATTGGTTTTTTTGATCTAAACTCTTATATATCTCTTACTGGCAGAAGTCCAGGTGAAATATTGTTTGTCAGAGTATTTGCTTATGATAATGCCAGTTTTGGAGAGTTTCAACTGTCTGCGTTTATATTAGAACCAATTGCAAATGATAATTTGGAAGGCGCAATTGAATTGAATGTTGGTGGCACCTTTGGTGATTTTTCATTGATCGCAAATAATTCGAATGCTACAAACTCCGAGGGAACAGACCCTACAATACCTAATCCATCTTGTTCTTTGTACGATGGTGGAGATGTGTGGTATTATATAGATGTTTCTAGCCAAGATGTAATTTATGTAGAGACTGCACTTGTATCAGGTGGTGTCGAGGATACTGGCATTGCTATATATCGAGGCGAAGTGGGTGCGTTGACTCAAATAGCATGTGATGATGATGCAGGGAGTAATGCTTTCTCCTTAGTATCACTTATGGACCTGGTTATAGGAGAAAGGTTGTATGTAAGAGCATTTGAGTTTGGCAATGACGATTTCGGAGAGTTCCAAATTTCGGCACATTTCAACATTTCAGAATCACCCTCTAACGATGATCCTGAAGGAGCAATTTCTTTAACAGTTGGAGGAACGTTTGAAGAGGCTGCAGAAATCGGCACAAATGTATTTGCAACAAACTCTGGGTTAGTTGATAAATCATTAGAAGATCCATCTTGTATACTCTTCTTTGAAGGTGGAGATGTTTGGTACACAGCAGAGGTACCCAGTTCGGGAAAATTAACAATAGAAACAGGACCTATTGACAAGTCTGGATTTGGGGATTCAGTTTTGAGTATTTATGAAGGAAATAAAGGTTCACTTTCAGAAATTGCATGTAATGATGATGATGCTTTCTCTTTATTCTCTAAAGTCGAACTAACTGAACGGACGCCTGGAGAAGTGATTTATATTAGAGCATTTCATTATAATAATACAAGCTTTGGTGAATTTGCAATCTCAGTATATGACGATATTGTAGATGGTGTAGAAGACCATAATTTTATAGAAGGGCTTAGTATTTTTCCTAACCCAGTACAAAGCAACCTAAATCTAAAGTCTGTATCACCAATAGGTAATGTGAAGGTTTTTAATCTATTAGGAGAACGAGTGCTTGATGCGAATGTATCGAGCTCTGATTACCAATTAGACGTTAGTGCTATCACTAACGGTACTTATCTGATACAGGTTAACGTTGGGCTGCAAATAGCGACTTACAAGTTTGTTAAAATATAGTAATACAGGATTCTAAAGAAAGAGTACCTAAATAAAGGATTAAGAATTAATGCAAGAAACATGTGAAATGTTTCTTGCATTTTTATGCTGGTCTTATTGGATTGAGGAGAAATACATCAGAATTCTGTGATATCTGGATTTGTTAATGAAGCTCAAGAGTGGGATCTATAGTAGTGCTCGTAACTATCTTGGTATGAAAGGCATAATTGATATTGAACTTGTTGAATATTAATAAATCTTCAAAACATCTAAAAACTACCAATTATGCGATCCATATTCTTCTTATATGCCCTCCCAATAGGAATGCGTTGTTTCTCTAACAACTCAACTTCTGTGGCTGTTATCTTAGTTATTTTATGCTCATTGACGAGGTATGACTTATGAACTCGTATGAATTTATATTCTGAGAGTGTATCCTCCCAATGTTTCAAGGAGTTGTTCGATAAGTACTTTCCGGATTCTGTGTGTATTTCTGTATAATCTCTATCTGAATTTATATAAATGATGCTCTCAATCAATACCTTATGATATTCATGACCTGATTTTATATAGATGGAATTCACATTGGTTTCCAGCGAAGATTCGACAGGTTTAGGTTGATCTAATTTTGAGACAGCCTTGATAAATCGAGCAAACGAGAATGGTTTGAGTAGATAATCGACTACGCTTAGTTCATAACTTTCTAGTGCGAAATCAGGAAACGCAGTAGTTAGAATTACTGCAGGTGGATTCTCTAGTGTTCTAAGAAAATCTATCCCTGACAACTTCGGTAGATGAATGTCAAGAAAAATGAGATCTACAGAATTGGTTTTCAAATAATCAAATGCTTGAAGTGCATCCGTAAAAGTTGCTAGTAATTCGATTGAACCAATGTCGGTTATGTACTTTTGTAAAATTCTTTGTGCTGGCGGTTGGTCTTCGACGATGATGCACTTCATATCTATTATTTAAAGATCAATATTAAGCAAAACATGGTAAATACCATTCTCAGCATTAGTCTTGAGGCTGTAGCGATCTTTATAAATCAATTCTAATCGTTTTTCTACATTGATGAGTCCAATACCATTGGCAATATTATCAATGTTGGTACTTTCAGAGTAACTGTTCTCGCACGTGAATTTCAGTTTGCCTTGACCGTCAACTTGAACATCAACATTGATTTTTATTTCATCTGAAAGACTACTTACGCTATGCTTGAATGCATTTTCCACAAATACAACCAATAACAACGGAGCTATTTTATGCTTGTCTAAATTATTAGAAGTAGTAAAAGTTACTGTACCCCGGTCTTCTATCTGCAATTCATTAAGAGAGATGAAATTACTGAGTTGATCTACATCTTTTCTAAGTGAAATATATTCTCCTTTGCACTCATAGAGCATGTACCTTAGTAAACCTGATAGTTGAAGTATTATTTCTGGGGTTTTATCAGATTTCTCTAATGCATAAGAATAGAGGTTGTTTAGATTGTTAAATAAGAAGTGAGGATTGATCTGAGATTGAAGGAATTGCAATTCACTTTGAGTTGCAAGATCTTTAAGTTTTTCATTTTCTTTTCTAATGGTCAATGAATCCCATCCCAACTTAAATCCAACCAACATCATAATTTTAGGGAATACTTGAAGGACAGTAAATATGATGTTCATCTGCTTTCCTCTATTATCGGGGAAGAAAATTCTTTCTAGAATCAGCTCTTCTATTAAGATAACACACAATACGACCAATGCGGAGTATATAACTAGCTCTGCTAATCTTTTATTAGTGTAGAATCTGGGTAGTAAAAGATAGCTTATTATAAAGGCTCCAATTGCGTAGTTTATAAATATACATACTTCAAAAAGGTTGATTTCTGGATCTCTCATCGAGACAGCAGTCACAAGAAAAAGCAGCAAGTGAGATACGGTGAGATAAAGTAATTCCTTCTTTGTAATGCTAAGCTTCATTGATTAAAAGTAGTGAATAAAAATGTTTTCAAATCAACCGATTCTATTTAGACACAATATTACTGGTTCTATGGAGCATAGAAGATAATAATCTGCAAACAACCGAGTTTAGTGCCTCAACAACGAAATATAAGAGAATAAGAAGAATAGATGCCGTTTAGCTAGCTTAATCTGTCGTTCAAAGATTAAATGAAATTGTAATTATATACCTACATATCTTTGGCCTTTATAAATCACAAATGATAATTATATAATCATATGAAGCAAGTATTTACAATAGGTATTTTACTATTATCCATAATTTGTACAGCGCAGAAACCAGATCGTGGCCCTCGACCAAATGATGTTAGTTTTGCAAAGTTCTTGATCGTCGGGCAGGTAGTAGAAGCATCTTCTAATCAATCTATAGACTATGCTACCGTTACTATTTTCGATAGTAAAACGGATAAGATGATTTCTGGAACTACTACTGAAAACGGTGGTGTATTCAGGTTGGAAAGTAAGTCAAAAGATATTTATGTCGAAATTAGTTTCATTGGTTACACTACTAAACGAATTGACGAGCTAATATGGAAAGGAAATAAGGCTGACATAGGTGTAATAACATTAGGTGAAGATTCTAAGACGTTAGATGAGGTAGTGGTAACAGCTACGAAATCAACAACAGAATTTAAACTTGATAAAAGAGTATTTAATGTAGGTACTGATCTGAGCACGACTGGAGCTAGTGCCCTTGAGGTATTAAACAATGTGCCATCTGTAAATGTGAGTATAGAAGGAGAAGTAACCCTGAGAGGTAGTGGTGGTGTACAGATATTAATCAACGGGAAACCATCAGTTTTGGCGGATGAGGCAAGTGGAGCGCTAGGAACAATTACTGCGGACATGCTCGAAAGTATAGAGGTGATCACTAATCCATCAGCCAAGTATGAAGCTGAGGGAACATCTGGTATTATAAACTTAATACTCAAGAAAAATGAAAAGACAGGCCTTAATGGATCTGTTACGCTTAACACTGGCTACCCACATAATCATAGCGTAGGTCTCAGTCTTAATAAGAGAACCGAGAAGCTCAATCTTTTTACTCAATTCGGTGTAGGGTATAAACAACAACCAAACAAAGTAGAAAATATTAACAGAGATCTAATCTCAGGGAGAACGATCAATAGTATTGGAGAAGAATTTAGGAATGAGAAATTCTATAATGTGATACTAGGATCAGATTATTATATCAATCCGCAAAATATAATTACACTTTCAGGAAGCTTCGCCTATGAGGTCGAAGAACAACCTTCGACCACTGATTTTAATTCTGTTGATGGCAATGAATTGGTAACTAGAGAATGGCAAAGAACAGAAGTCACAGAAGCAACTAATCCTAAACTGCAGTATGAACTTCAATATAAAAAAGACTTTACCGATCACAAAGATCACAAGCTACAGTTCAGTGCAATAGGAAACTACTTCGGAAAGGATCAGTCTTCTGTATTTAGTGAGACTACGATATCAGGTTCTGACGATCCTACCAATCAAACTACAGCGACTTCGTTCAATGAAGGTAAGTATACTTTTAACTTGGATTATACGAAACCATTTGCTGAGCATTGGCAGATAGAGACAGGTGCTCAATATGTTGATAATAGTGTGAGTAATGATTATACAGTAAGTGATATCATTGATGGGGAATCTGTTGTGAATGAAGGATTGACAAATTTATTCGAATATGATCAAAAAGTACTTGGTCTTTATACAACTGGATCGTATGAAGGTGATGTATGGGGAATCAAGTTAGGAATAAGAGCAGAAAACACAGATCTTTCCACTTTATTACAAAATACGAACACAGAGAATAGTCAGAATTTCACTAATCTTTTCCCATCTGCACATACATCGTATAAGGTTTCAAATAGAATATCGTTACAAGCGGGTTATAGTAGAAGAATCTATAGACCAAGATTATGGGATCTCAATCCATTCTTTAATATTAGAAACAACTTTACCATCCGAACTGGAAATCCAGAATTATTGCCAGAATATACAGATTCTTACGAAGTGGGAAGTATATTTATTTATGATAAAGTCTCATTTAATGTAAATGCATATCACAGATATACCACAGAAAAGATCGATAGGGTATCTACTTTTGAAGACAATGTAAATGTGTTTACACCAGAGAATATTGGTACAAATAAAACCACAGGACTTGAATTGAATTTCAAGTATTCTCCTATGAAAAAAATCACAATAAATGGGGATGCGAATTATAATATCTTCCAACGTGAAGGTAAGTTCAACGATCAAGATTTTGACTTCACATCTAATCGATGGTCATCTAAGTTAACTTCAAAGTTTAAAGTCAATAGAAGCTTTGATTTTGAAGTGACAGGAAGGTACCGTTCATCTGTTAAAACAATCCAAGGTGTAAGTTCAGCCAACCTATTTGGTGATTTTGGACTGAGATACAAAATATTAAATGGTAAAGCAGTCATCAATCTATCTGTTCGTGATGCATTCGCATCTAGAATAAGAGAAAATGTTGCTGAAGGTGATGATTTCTATGCTTACAGTTTCAGACAAAGAGGTAGATTCATGTCACTTGGATTCAGTTATGGATTTGGTAAAGGTGAGGCAATGACCTACGGTGGTGGCGGTAGAAGACATTAAAATAAATAGATGGTTTACATGTAAAAGGCTGCTTGGAATTTGAATAGACCAAGCTATTGTAAGCTCAATTATAGTGATTTAGTAAAGTGAGGTTGGCTATGATTTATTTCGTGTGGCACGAATTAAGTTATAGCCTTTTTTATTATCTGGTATTGGGATTGATTTAGTTTTGGACCTAACTTATTTCAAGATATTTAGATGAAGATCGCTTAGAACCAAAAGTGACCAAGCGATCTTCATTATTGTTTCATTCCTTATTTAAATATCAGGAAAATTCTCAGTCAAAAACTTTTCTGTTTTTGACTTTTCTACTTTGTTGATGAATTTTTCGGATTCGTGTTTGTCTCTGTCTCTTATACACATCTGACGCTGCCGACGAAGAGGATAGTGTAGAT
>CAJXUU010000134.1 GCA_913061325.1 uncultured Saprospirales bacterium
TCTACACTATCCTCTTCGTCGGCAGCGTCAGATGTGTATAAGAGACAGATATTATCTTTAATACTTAATAAACTAATAACCAATGCAAAAGTTAATTTCATTTTCCATTTTATTATTTATTTCTACGATAATCACAGCTCAAGTTACAAGTGTGAGCTATATGATAGACTTTGATTATCAAAATGGAGATACGCTGTATTATGACTGTAATCTTCGAATTAACTCTGGGAGTGCGACATCTATTCAGGACAGAATCCAGTTTAATTCAGTTTTTACTATAATCACTCCTTCGGAAGCAAACTTAGAGGTAACAGAGAGCTATATGCCACTAGTTTTTCAAGGTACAGAATCAACTGAGTGGCAAATATCTCTCTCAATACAATCACCTGCATCAGCTCCTGAAAACAATCTTTATTCTATACTTCCAGAAATAGATCCCGCTTCTGTATACAACATCCTAAACACCGGAGACATCATTACACTCTTCAGAGTAAAATTAATTGGCGAAAATTTATGTTCATATAAAACCAGAATTTTCGACAACGAACTAGATTATGGAATAGGATCGGAATATGGAGGTGATTATTCTAACGGCTTTACAATTGGCAGTCCAGAACAAAAATATAGTGATAATTTCTATTCAAATGACTATGCAGATGAGATAGAAATTACGCTAGATAATGCAGCAACATGCGTAGGTGGGCCTGCAACATTATCACCCAATCTAATCTGCGCGCCTAATAATTTATTATACTCTTGGAGTAATGGTGCAAACACTCCATTCATCACCGTGTACAATGAAGGCTCAGAAGAGTATTCAGTTACAATTACAGGCCCAAACAATTACACAAATATATTGTCAGCATCAGTTCATAATGTACAATCGATATTATCCAATACGAATGACAATATACTGTGCATAGGTGGACAACTTGACCTAAAACTTGATAATGGGACATGGGCTTCTTCGGATATTAGTGTCTTGACAGTTGATTCCGAAGGAAAAGTGACTGCTTTAGCATCTGGTATAGCGGTTCTAGCTTACATAGATGATGATAATGGTTGTTCTGGGGAAGCAACTTTTACAGTAATAGAAACAATACCTGTGTCTATTTCTGGAGAAGATGAAATTTGTATCGGAGAAACTACTACACTATCTTCTGGTGGTGAAATTGGTTCTTGGGTTTCAGCAGACCCAACAATTGCAACTATAACGAATGCTGGATTAGCTACTGGTGTTGGATCTGGTCAAACGACTTTTGTTTTCACATCTAATTCCACTCTTTGTCAGTCCTCACCATCAGAACCTTTGATTGTATATCCATCACCGATAGTCACACTTGCCGAAACTCAAATATGCCCATTACAAACTACAATTGCCACGTCTAATCAAATGTCAGGCACTTGGAGTTCTAATGATAATGCAGTAGCTGTCATCAATGTGAATACCGGATTAATTACAGCGATAGCTGAAGGAGAAGTAATATTTACTTTTACAAGTTCAGAATTGGGATGCTCCGCTGAATCCAACGCCCTAATTGTAAGTCCAGAAATTCAAGCAATCATTTTGGGTTCAGACCAAATATGTATAGACGGAACAACTCAACTTAGTCCATCATCTGGTGGCCTTTGGGTCAGTGCTGATAATGGTATTGCAACAGTGGATAATTCTGGATTGGTTACTGGTATTGCGCTTGGAGCTACTACTTTCTCTTTCCAAGACACAATAAACTATTGTGCAGAAGGAATAACTGGAATATTAACTGTCGGAAATTTACAAGGTATAGCTAATGTAGGGACAGATGAGATTTGCGTAGGAATGACTACTCAACTTAGCCCCAACACTGGAGGAAATTGGGTAAGTTCGAATGCAGCTGTAGCGGTCTCTAACAATTCAGGAGAAGTTACAGGAATCAACTCAGGAACTACACAATTTAATTTTACAACAGACTTGCCATATTGTGAAGTGATAGGAGAAGATATTGATATTTTGGTAAATGAATTGCCTACGATTGAGTTTACTGGTCCTTCGACAATTTGTGCATGGGGATTTACAACAATTTCTACAAATGGCACTTTGCATTATGTTGAATTTGTTAGTAGCACGTATGATAATAATGGAGGCATTACAGGTCTTATCCCTGGAGTAACTCAATATTATGCAACTAATGCAGAAGGCTGTTCATCAGACACTATAGAACTTACAGTTATTGGTACAGAAGAAGTTTCTTTTGGCGGACCAGATACAATATGCATTGGAGATGTAACACAAGTGTTTCCTAGTGTGGGTGGAACTTGGACATCCAATGATAATTCTGTTGTTACTATAACCGATGGTGGGTTAGTAACTGCCGTAGGGCCTGGCATGGCTATTCTTGATTTTACTGATAATAGTAATGGCTGTGTTGCTGGGAATGGTTTGAAAATTACCGTTAATAATGTTCCTAATGTCTCTATACTAGAAAATATAATTTGCCTCGGATCCGCAACACTAGCATCACCAACCTTTGGTGGTTCATGGACGAGCTCCGATCCTACTGTTGCAACAATTGATAATAACGGTCTTATTACCACTGGATCTAGCGGAATAGTATATTTTACTTTTACATCAAGTTCATCTCAATGTCCTTCAGAGCAACTACAACTTACTGTCCTAGACACTCCAATTTTAACAGTGGACAATACAGAAATATGTTTTGGTGAATTCATATTTATAGAACTAAGTGGAACAACTAATTTCTCATTTGAAGGTGGTCCTGGAGAAGTTATATTTCTACCAGATGAAAGTGCAATTAATTTTACAGAACCAGGCACATACTTTTTGTACCCATTAGATGATAACAGTACAGGATGTGAAGTAAATGTTACACAGGTTGATGTATACAATAATCCAACAATCGAACCCGCATCTAATCCCACGATTTTTGTAGGTGACACTTTGCATATTTTTTCACCTGACTTTATTGCATCTTTATATTCAGAAGATGAGTCTATTGTTACTCCAATCAGTAGTACCACTATAGTAGGGACTTCGGAAGGAATAACCCAAATTACCGCAACTAGCGAAGATGGATGTCCGTCAAATACAATCGAAATTACGGTGATATCTATGGATCCATGTCAGGGATTAGATACGACAAACCAATCATATATCTTAGGCACAGCTTATATAGATAATAATGCAAATGGTATTTACGATACAGATGATGCACCTTTGCGAAATGTAGTCGTATCAACAGATCCTGGCGACTTCTCTATATTGACAGATGATCTTGGCCAATATATATTACCAGTAGAGGAAGGATCATACACCCTCACTGCAAAAATCAATGAAGGATCATGGATACAAAACCTAATCACTATTGATAATGTGCAAATATCAGACCCTTGCAATGACGGATTCAAGTTTGGATTTGTACCCATGTCAACACCTGAAGAGTCGGCTTCTTTATCTATGGTCAATACGATAGCAAGATGTGATTTCGAAACAAGGTTTACCATAACAGTTGAAAATACTGGAGCAGAACCATTTGATGGAGTATTAGCATTTACTTACGATGGTGAGACTACATTGTTCACCACGGATTTAGTTGATTTTCAAGTTGATGGAAACACCATATCTGCAGAAATAGGATCTCTATCGCCATTTGCACCAAAAACTTATAGAGTAACCGTAAAAATGCCTAGTGGATCTTCGAATTTACCATTATTAGCATTTGAGGCTAAATTATACAATCTATCTGGCGGGTTATTAGAAGAATATGGCTACACAGATCAGCTTCGATGTTCTTACGATCCAAATGATAAAAGAGAATATCCAGACAGAGAAGGAATAGAAAACCTCACATTAATGGATGAAGATTTAGAATATACTATCCGATTCCAAAACAACGGTAACGATACTGCATTCCAAGTAAAGATAGTAGACCCTCTTGATTCGAATATTGATCCATCGACTATCCGTGTAATCAACTCTAGCCATGATGTAGAAACATGTATTGAAGGAACGGATTTGATCTTCTTGTTCGAAGATATATTATTGGTGGATAGCACAACTAATTATGCAGCAAGCCAAGGATTCGTAACATTCCGATGCAACACGAAAGATGGTCGACCAGAGATGACTCCTGTGCATAATCAGGCTGACATCATCTTTGACACCAATTCTCCTATTGTGACAAATCAAACAATTAATACACTTGTTAGTGTGCTTTGTACAGATAAAGAAACCTTGATAGAAACATCTATATGTGATGGAGAATCTTACCAAGGATATTCTGAATCAGGAATTTATACTAACAGTTTCAATCTACCATTTGGTTGTGATTCGATAGTCATAATTGACTTATTCGTACAAGGGATAACTATTGCTCAAAATACTGTAGACATCTGTGAGGGCGAAAGTATTCTATTCAACGAAACTAACTATACATTGACAGAATCGACCGAAATTATAGATTCAATATTCAATGAAAATGGATGTATAACAACCATTACTGCACTACAAGTTAATGTAACACCTACTCTCTATGAATCCATTGACACAACAATATGCGAAGGATTCGATTATGAAGGATTGACAGTTTCTGGAACCTACATTATAGATAGTGTGGATGTATTGACAGGTTGTTCATTACAATATACTATAAACCTAGACGTGTTGCCAGCGAGTGATCCTTTATGTACCAATAGTACTGAAGACTTGAATAATAATATGGTGAATATCTATCCAAGTCCAGCATCAGAGTCTTTGTTCTTTGAGACAGATTTAAATTGGGAGACTATACAAATTATGGACACCGGAGGAAAAATAATTAGCACTGTTTTTCAGTCTGATGATGGTAATAATATTGTTGATGTCTCTAAATATTCCTCAGGAGTATATTTGTTAGTGTTCCATAGCAAAGAAGGAAATTTGACGAAACGATTTGTGGTGAGATAAGAAAATCGATGCTATAGCATAACGCAATACAAACATAGGAATCCCTTTACAGTTGTAACAATATGTTAGATTTAAACTTCCTTTTAGCACAAGCGAATTAAAAACTATATATGCTCGACATTAATCAAATAAGAAAAGACACACCTCACTGCCAAAACAAACTATTCTTCAATAGTGCTGGAGCATCTTTGGTCCCATCAGTCGTTACAGAAAGGATGAAAACTTACCTTGATGAAGAAGCAGAGTTGGGTGGATATAAACTTGGGTTAGGCAGCAGGATTCAAACCGAATTACAAGTATTCTATACAGAAACTGCCAAAATGTTGAATTGTAATCCTCGCAACATAGCTTTCTCAATAAATGCTACCGATGCGTATGGTCAAGTTTTATCTGCAATTCCATTTGAAAAGGGAGATGTAATTATAACTACAGATGATGACTACACTTCTAACCATGCCCAGTTTTCTGTTTTGTATCAAAGATTCAGGGTAGCAACGGTAAGAGTACGTAATCATGGCAATGGAGATATTGATTTGACTCATATGGAAGAATTGATAAAAGAGCACCACCCGAAATTAGTATCCCTGTCTCATATTCCTACTAACTCTGGGAAGATCCAAGATGCACAGGCTGTTGGAGATTTATGTGCGAAAAATAATATAATGTACATAATTGATGCTTGCCAATCTGCGGGTCAAATGCCGTTAGATGTTCAAAAATTGAAATGTGATTTTCTTTGTTCATCTGGAAGAAAATTTCTAAGAGGCCCAAGGGCAACAGGTTTTCTTTATGTTTCCGACAAAGCACTTGATGCAAATCTCATTCCTATCAGAGTTGATGGTCGAGGGATGGAATGGATAGCAGCTTCAAAATTCAAACCAGTAGATAGCGCACTCCGATTTGAAACTTGGGAACAAAATGTAGCATGTGTTCTTGGTTTAAAAGAAGCAATTCTATATGCCAACAATATTGGATTGGAGAATATCTGGAACTACAATCAAGACATACTTTCACACTTAAGAAATCAACTTTATGAAGTGCCTGGTATGAATATATTGGACCAAGGTTCTAAGCTAGCCAATATTTTAACTTTTCAAATCAACGACAAAGACAAACAACTTACTATCAAAACACTAGAGCATAACGATGTGTACTTTTCAGTAGCCTTCAGAGGATCAGCTTTGATAGACTTTGATAAAAAAGGAACTGATTGGGCGATACGGTTAGCTCCACACTATTTTAACACACATGAAGAAATTGATCAATTAGTTGATATTATTCATAGTATCTGACAAAATAATTACCTTTGCCAACCAAATAAGAATTACAATCCATGGCAGACGTTTTTGATAAAGTAGGCGAAGTATTAGAAGAGATAAAATCAGCGATAATTGAGGACTCTGATGCACTTGAACAATTCAGAATAAAGTATCTAGGAACTAAGAATATCATTAAGCCTCTTTTCGGGGAGATTAGAAATGTTCCAAATGAGAGAAAGAAAGAATTCGGTCAACTTTTGAATTCTCTGAAACAAGAAGCTGAAACTAAATTCGAAGCTACAAAATTAGCATTATCATCTGTGGAAGGAAAGAAAGTCGCTAGTGAAATCGATCTTACTGCACCGAATGATCCTATTGCAAGAGGTAGCCGACATCCTGTCTCTATTGTAATGAATAGAATGATTGAGGTATTCGAACGTATTGGGTTTACTGTAGCTGAAGAAAGAGAAATAGAGGACGATTGGCATAATTTCACTGCCATGAATACTCCAGAAGATCATCCTGCGAGAGACATGCAGGACACCTTCTATCTTAAGAATAGTGTCACAAGACTACTTCGTACGCACACATCATCTGTACAAGCAAGGGTGATGACTACTGAGAAACCACCTATCAGAATAATAGCACCCGGACGTGTATATAGAAACGAGACGATTTCTGCTAGGTCACATTGCCAATTCCACCAAGTTGAGGGATTATACATAGATGAAAATGTATCGTTTGCTGATATGAGACAAACGCTTCTATATTTTGCAAAGGAGATGTATGGCCCACAGACTGACATCCGTCTAAGACCAAGCTACTTCCCTTTTACAGAACCTAGTGCTGAGATGGATGTATGGATGGGCACCGAAACTGAGACAGCTAGAAAACTTACTAAAGGAACAGGTTGGTTAGAAGTCCTGGGTTGCGGCATGGTAGACCCTAATGTCTTGGAAAACTGTGGTATCGATTCAGAGAAATATTCTGGATTTGCATTTGGAATTGGTATTGAAAGATCCGCCATGCAAAAGTATGACATCAGTGATATTCGTTTATTATTTGAAAATGATAGTAGATTTTTAAGGCAGTTTAGTAGTGTGATATAATTTCAATTCATCTTTTATAGTCTTAATAATAAGTAGACCCAAATCGTAATGTTATACTTGTTGGAACGACCATATTAATTAAATAACTAAATATTTAATCTCTCTTTTCAAATGCTATTATTAAGCAAAAAATAATATTTAATCTAAACAACTACGATTTTGAGGTTAAGAGGGGTATTTTCGTGACCTACGAATAAAGACTAAACACTATGCCTCGCACTATTCTACACGATATACATATTAATGCTGACATCTCATCAGTCTTTGAATCCATTTCAGAACCAAAACATCTTAATAATTGGTGGACAAATAAATGTTCTGGAATCGCTAACAAAGGATCAAAGTACAATCTCTATTTCACTGATGAATTTGATTGGTATGGAGAGGTTACCCATTGTATTGCTGATGAAGCATTCGCAATTACTATGACAAAAAGTGATGCTGATTGGGA
Organism: uncultured Saprospirales bacterium; assembly: GCA_913061325.1. Classification (GTDB taxonomy): domain Bacteria; phylum Bacteroidota; class Bacteroidia; order Chitinophagales; family Saprospiraceae; genus CAJXUU01. The sequence continues at coordinate 7,762 of CAJXUU010000134.1, forward strand.
TTATACTACTTTCGGATTTGAAATTGAGTCTATTGACAATGAGGTTACAAGACTAAAATTTTATCATAAAGATTGGCAAGACACTAATCACCACTATAGAAGAACAAGTTACTGTTGGGCACTTTTGTTGTATAATTTGAAGGAATATTTGGAGGATGGGAGTATTGTTCCATTTGAAGCTAGGAGTGGGTATTAGGAACGGAAAATCAATATTCTATTCTACCTATGCATCACTATCCCTTGGTAATATATCAAATGCCATTCTCCCGCCAACTTACTATATCGTTTTTCTAAACTAAACATTCCTTCGTTTCCTGTTATAGTTTCAGAGATTATACCCCTAGTATTAATAAAAATTCGCTCAAATGTGCCATTATAATTATTAAATGGTTTATGGATTTTCCAATCTGCTTTTAGCCATTGCATTTCTACAAGTGCCAATATAGAGTCGCCTTCTTGTACTACACCAATAAGGGGAAAAACTATCCGACTCATCTGAAAAGTACTATCCTCATGAAAATTATCATAAAATGTAAGGAAGTCATGAGGTAATCTGTTTTTTGATTCGTTCACCTCTTCCACTATCTCAATTTTCGGTTGGTTAACCTTTATTTTATTATAAAACAAAAATACACTGCTGATTGCTGCTAACACCAATATTGCTCTAATTAGATTCTTTTGCATAAACTAAAATATATTCCTCAAATAAATAATAAAACAAATCAAACTCTTTTTCATAAGAGTCTTTTTCGACCTTGCCTTTAAATGTTCCCGAATTTTTAGAAGCATCTAAAGACCAAATACGCATATGAGATATAAATCCAAGACCTCGTAAGCCATATGCTTTGTACATCGACTCTTTGGCTCCCCAAATTATATGTAATGCTTTATTGGGGTCAGACTCTTCGATATATTGCTCTTCTTCCTCTGAAATGAACTTATGTCTTATTCGGCTGATCTTACTCACATAAGTCTGTATATCTATCCCAACAATATGCTTGGAAGCAATCACACTTATATGATTGTTACTATGACTAATCGATACGTGATAATCTGAATCATTAAGATGTGGTTTGCCGTGCTCATCTTTAACAAATTCTCCTCTCAATTTTCTACCAGACATTAGATGTAATAAATATCTTGAAGCCAACCATTCTAACTTCTTCCGAGAACTCAACTTTTCAATAATCTCTTCTTCAGGGTCATGAATGTCAAGTTTCAACTCAAAATAGGTCTCAGGCTCGATTACTTTCCATATAGAAAGCTCGATTTCCGGGTCATTACATATTCTTAATTCAATAGGCATCGATCAAAAGTATTAAAACTTTATCATCTGTAATCTGATACGTCAAATAACTTACTACTTTTGTAGCTGAATTTTTTCAAATTAGATTTCATTTTATGATTTTAACTGATAAGCGTATTCTAGAGGAGATAAATAATGGCAATATCGTCATCGAACCATTCGATCCTAAATGTCTTGGTACAAATAGTTATGATGTACACCTTGGTAAGCACCTTGCTACGTACAAAGATGAAGTCTTAGATGCTAAAAAGCACAATGAGATTGAACATTTCGAAATTGGAGAAGAAGGATTTGTGCTTCAACCAGGAACTCTTTATCTAGGAGTTACTGAGGAATATACAGAGACACACTCTACTGTCCCTTTTCTCGAAGGTAAATCTAGTATCGGTCGACTTGGTATCGACATTCATGCCACTGCTGGAAAAGGTGATGTAGGATTCTGTAATACTTGGACTTTAGAGATTTCATGTGTTCATCCCGTACGTGTATATGGTGGAATGCCAGTTGGTCAATTGATCTACTTTATGGTAGAAGGTGATATTGAAAACTACTATAATAAGAAGCAAAATGCTAAGTATAATACTCGAACTACTAAGCCAGTAGAGAGTATGATGTGGAAGAATAAATTTTAAAACTTGTTCCAAATAGCCATCTAATTATCCAAACTCATTTAACAATACATTCAAATCCTCTAATGAATTAATCTCACTCTTCGGCTTATCCTTCCTCCATTGCTTTATCCTTGGAAGTCGTAATGTTACACCAGACTTATGTCGAGCAGATTTAGCAATCCCTTCGAATGCCAATTCAAAAACTAATTCAGGATTAACACTTCTGACTGGACCAAAACGTTCTAAAGTGTTTTTCTTTACCCATTCGTTTATTTCTTTTAATTCTTCTTCTTTTAGACCATAAGATGCCTTAGTAAATGGCATCAAACGTTCTCCATCTTTGACTGCAAATGTGAATTCGGTATATAATTTTGTATTTCGACCATTCCCCCTTTGGGCATAAATCATCACTGCATTTATTGTCAAAGGATCAATTTGCCACTTCCTCCAGTCACCTTTTATAAGGCCAGCTTTGTAAGGAGAATAAAGGTGCTTGAGTATGATTCCTTCTGAATAGAACTCTCGTGATCGTTCTCTTTCATTCGCTAATTCTTCCCATGTCTCAAATGGAATTTCTTCGGATAATAACAATCGATCTGAATCAATTTCTTTTACGACTTCTTGGAGTAAGATTTTTCTTTCAATAAGAGGTTTTTCCCTTATGTCTTCGCCACCATATTCTAGTAGATCAAAAGCCACTATAATAATTGGTGTGTCTAGAAGATGTTTTTTTGTCACATTCTTTCTTCTAATTCTTGTTTGGAGCGTAATAAAATTAAGAGGCTTCCCTTCCCTAAAAGGAAGAATTTCACCATCAATGACTATATCTGTTTCAATTTTATTTTTTAGCTGTTCTAACTCAGGAAATTTATCATTGACCAGTTCTTCTCCATGTGACCATAAGTAATATTCACCACTCCTCAATATAAGTTGACCTCTAATACCATCCCACTTTCGCTCTGCTGACCAATTCGAAGGACTCCCCAATTGATCACAATCAATATCAAGTGCATTCACCAAACAAAATGGATATGGCTTCGATAGATCCTCTGTTGGATCAGCCATTAGCACCAATTCTTCGTAAGTGATATTTGTTGGATCCCATTTACCCATTAATCTATGAGTGACCTTACTCTGTTCTATTCCTGAAACCTTGGAAAGTGCATTTATTATAGATTTCTGAGATATTCCAACTTTGAAACCTCCAGTAATCAATTTATTGAATAGGAATCGTTCGTCTTGATCCTGTGATGTCCAAGCATCAAGGACCGTATCTTTTATCACAATTTTTTCTTTGTCTTTTAAGGCCAAGATTACGTCTATCCAATACGATAGTGAATTATCTGATTTTTTCGTTGGTTTGGGAACAATAAGCGATATCGTCTCATTTATATCACCTACCATTTGATAACTTTCTTCGAATAACCATAATGGAAGTTCAGACAGATCTGCGGACCACTCTTTAAGAAGAGCTGTTGTGACGATTCTTTTTGGCCTCTTTTGAGAAAATAATGCAATAGCCCAAACTTTATCTTTATCCTCAGTAGACGAGAAATATTCAACTAAAGCATTGATTATAGCTGTGCTCTTTGTTGTATAATCTAATAGTTTAAACAGTTGTGCGAATCGTTTCATTTGATTCCATTTGCTTCTTCTACATCTTCAGCAACTGTATTTAGCTCGTCGCTTGTATATTCAGTATTTACGACAGCTGAGTAATACCCTATGCTAGATAAGTATTTCGAAAAAACATCAGTATATCCATGAGTAACATATATACGCTCCGCTTCTGTAGCTTTCACTGTACCTACCAATTCATCCCAATCGGCATGATCACTCAAAATGAATCCTCTATCTGCTGATCTTCTTCGTCTAGTTCCTCTTACTGCCATCCAACCAGAAGCTATTCCAGAAGAAAAGTCTTTAAATTTATTGGACCACACTGAGTCTACAGCAGAAGGGGGAGCAATCACAAGACCCCCTGTATACATTGATTGTTTCTGGCCTTGCACTACTCGTATAGTCTCATGTAAATGAACACCCTGTCTACGAATCACTTCATTTACATTTTCTACTGCTCCATGAGTAAATATTTTTCCGATAGAATGATCCACATTATTGATTATCCGCTGAGCTTTACCTAATGAGTAGGCCGCTAAAACACTAACTCTTCCTTGCTCTTTATTGCTTCTCCACCAATCATTTATTTCATCCATGACAACTGATTGCGGTTTCCATTTGAATACTGGCATTCCAAAAGTAGATTCTGTAATAAAGGTATTGCATATTATAGGTTCGAAATCTTCTGATACACCATCAGGAGTTGTCTTATAGTCTCCCGATGCTACCCAAACTTCACCTTTGTATTCTACTCTGATCTGTGCTGATCCTATAATATGACCGGCGGGATAAAAAGAGAATTTTACACCATTTACTGACATCTCTTCGCCATATTCTATTCCTTTAGCATTGATATGGCTTCCAAGTCTATGCTTAATTACAGGAAGTGCAGAATGAGTGCAGACATATGATTTATTCCCAGATCGTGAATGATCAGAATGTCCATGTGTTATGAATGCTTTATTTACAGGTTTCCATGGATCAATATATACATCAGCTTGTGGTACAAACAAACCTTCTTCTCTAAATTCTATTAACTGCATTTCGCAAAGGTAAGATTATGATAATTAATATTTAATGAGATTACTTTCCTATCCAATTGAAATACATTTTGAATAGTAAAAGCCATACAATTTACTCTCCTCCTCAAACGTTTCTATATTTGCTTCTAAAAGGTATATCTCGGCTTGATAAGAACCCGATAACAAATAATAAAATAAAAATCAATACATGTTGAAAAAACTAATTCGGATATCATTTTTGCTTGTTGCTATAATATTAAGCAGTTGCGGAGACAATACCATAACAACAACACACGAAACTGGTGAAAAATATGAAGAATATCAATATACTGGTGACTCTTTGAAACATGGTTGGTACAAGAACTATTCTAAAGCTGGTGTGCTAAGAGAAGAAAGCTATTATGTAGAGGGCAAATTGGATGGAGAAAGAAAGATATATGCTTCCAATGGTGAACTTGAGGTTACTGAGCAATATACAATGGATGCTTTAAATGGTGTATTTAAAACATATCACTCAAACGGTAATATAAAACTAGAGGGATTATATACTGGGAATGTTCTAGCAGGAATTGTAAAAGGATACTACCCTACTGGAGAACTTATGGAGGAAGTCATGTTTGAAGAGAATATGGAACAAGGTCCATTCAAAGAATACCATACAAATGGAAAGCTCAAATGGGAAGGAACCTATAGAAATGGAGACAAGGAATTTGGACTTCTCAAAGAATACAACGAACAAGGTGAGCTGATAAAAAAGATGTTATGCGACAGCAATGCCATTTGTACTACAACTTGGAAAATTGATGGATCACATCTGAAAAAATAACTAAAGCCTATCTGAAGATAATTCCAATACTTAAACAACAAGCATGAATAAACTAGCTCTTTCCTTCATATTTTCTTTGACTTTCTTTTTTGTGGATGCACAAATTGGGGGAAGATATTCTTACGAATTCTTAGGAAATCCCCAATCAGCAAGATTATCAGCATTAGGAGGCAGTCTAATCACAATTCAAGATAATGATGTATCACTCGCTGCAAGCAATCCAGCATTGCTAAACGATAAGATGCATAATCAGATTACTTTCAATCACAACTTCGCATTCGCTGATGTAAGTAATGGTTATCTAGGTTATGGAAGAAAATTCGATAAATGGGGAGGAATCAATACACACATAGGGATTAGTTATGTGAGCTTCGGAGAATTTACAGCTGCAGATGAAATAGGTAATGCAAATGGTACTTTCTCAGGAGGTGAAACCGCTATCGCTTTAGGTGCAAGCAAAAGACTCAACGAAAGAATTGTGGTAGGTGCAAATCTAAAAGGAATATTCGGAAATTTAGAAACATACAGCTCTTCTGGAATAGGGGGCGATTTGGGATTATATTATTCTAAACCTGAGTCAAATTTTTCTGCAGCTTTTGTGATTAAGAACATTGGAACAGAATTATCAACATATGGAAATGAAAGAGGAAATCTTCCATTAGATATCCAACTAGGGGTCTCAAGAAAGCTAAATCATTTACCATTCAGATTTACCATTATCGCACATCAATTGCAACAATGGAGTGTTAGATATGATGATCCAAACAATATACAATCAGAAAGTATCTTCGAAGACGGACCGACAGAAACATCTTCATTTAATGAAGGGTTAGATAATTTCTTCAGACATTTTATTTTTAATGGAGAGTTCTTATTGGGAAAAACTCAAGGACTTAAAATCAGATTCGGATACAATCATCATAGAAGAAAAGAACTTTCTCTTTCTAACTTCCGAAGTCTAGCAGGTTTTTCTGGCGGGTTAGGAATTAGAGTCAAAGGATTTAATATCGACTATGGATTAGGCTATTATCACCTAGCTGGAGCTGCAAATCATTTGTCAATCAGAACAGATTTGGGTAGATTTTTTAAGAAATTTTGAAGTAAGGTCTCGGAATTGATGAATTGCGGAATTGATGAATTGCATTGACAAATTAATGCTAGGACTCGCAAGCCACTCCTTACGAGCGTTTACTGCGTAAGCCACTCTCTTCTTACGAGCGTTTACTGCGTAAGCCACTCTTACTTACGAGCGTTTACTGCGTAAGCCACTCT